>JACMMD010001209.1 GCA_014379235.1 Anaerolineae bacterium | reverse complement strand
GTCGCCATCCAGCCCGTGATGGTAAAGCACGGGCCTCTGCGCGTACCACGCCAGCCCTAAGTCCGTCTCCGGCGTGAAGTATTCGCCCTGTAGGTCGCGCCGCTGCGAGTCTCCCCAAACCACAAGGTAGCCCCCGACGCGCCCTTCTACTGCGTCGATCATCTTGACTGCTGTTGCTGCGTTTCTCTCCATCGCATCTCCTTGAGTTGTCAGTTATCAGTTCAAAAATCTTAGCGGTAGGGGCGCAATATATTGCGCCCTGAGTGGTAAACTGTGGTATCAGGTAGCAAAGGGAATGGTATGTTTCGCGTTCCTGTCGATTTCAACACTCAGCGCTTCGTCACCTTAAACGACGAAAAAGTAGAAATCGTGCGTATCAATACGCACTATGACGCATGGCTATTGGATTATCTGAAACCGGGACTCCACGTGTTGCTTTTCACGTCCAATGATTTTGAAGTTGAGGGCGTTGTGGAATACTACGAAGAATGGAAGCGCTGGATTGGAATTCCAGAATGGTCTACAGTGCGTTACTTAGCGAGAGTAGATTTCGATACCTTGCCTACCAACACAGTGAACAAGATTCCTATCTCCGACGAACAGATGAAATTTCTTCTCCACTTGATTGAAGCCAATGAGCGAATGCTGCTCGAAGCTGACACTTTTGAAGTCGATGCCGAATTTGTGTTTGACGAGGAAAAACGCGCTTGGTACGCCATTCCCGATTGGTCAACCAGACGCAATTTCGACATTCTCCCGCCCGTTTTGCCCGCTTCCGACTGACGAAGGATTTTGTACGGGCGGCTCATAAGCCGCCCGTGTTTATTTCAGCGATTAGCTTTTGGCTGACTGCTGAAATGCTGACTAGCTGATGGCTGAGTTTCTTCTTTGCTACACAGGCAGATAGGGCATTCGCTCCACGTCCGCATCCAGCGATGCCCGCGCCGCGCTGAACACCTCGCGCACCGCCGCTTCTGTTTCTGCCGCCAGCAAGCCCGCCGACACTTCAAACGCGACCTCATCGGGCAGCGTTCGCACCTCGAAAGCCCGTCCACCCATGCGCCCGTGACGCTTAAGCGCGAACCGCTCCCAGCGTCCGAGTTCATCCAACGCCGATTTCGCGGCTGGTTCAGAGGCTTCGGGTTCATCGTTAGTAGCGGTTTCATCGGCAGCGTTCGCGCCGTTTTGCTGCGGCTGTTTGTGTAGGGGCGCTTCGCGACGCGCCCCTACGGCGGTATCGTTCGCACCAACAGGCGAATGACCCCACGTCACCGGTTGAAGCTGATAGTAACGTTCGCGGATTTCGTTGATACTCAACACCGGATACGAAGCGCGAATCTCGTCCAAGCGAACGCTGGTATCCGTCGGGCGAATGTCGTCAAACTCGGCCACATACACGCCATCCGATGGCCAGAACGGCAAAAGCTCCTGCGTGATCTTCTGCCCCAAGCGAGTCAGTTTGGGCCACAGCGTCCGCTCGATGAACATACGCTCGGCAACTTTGGCGTTGGCCTCGGTTGCATTCTCGGCCACCAATCCGACAGGCAGCCCGAAGATGTTGAGTATCTCGTCACGGTGAGCCTGCCGCCCCTGCAAAAAGTCGAGATCGGTATGGCTAAAGCCGATGTTCTTCCACTCGATGGTGCCGCCGCGCAAGAACGCCGTTCGCCGCTGCGGGCCGCCGTAACTGCTGCGCCACTCGTGCTTGAGCCGTTCAAAGTCCGCGTCAGAGATGTAATCCTTCACGCTGACAATGCCCGCCGGAACGCCGTTATCCTTGCCGAACGTTGTGCGATTCCACTCGGCCATCGCCCGATCACTGGCCACGGCCACTCGCGCCGCATCCAACGCCGACAACCCGTAGTAGTCATTAGCCGGATGCCAGCGCTTGAAATGCACGACTTCTTCCGGTTCGAGCGGGATACGCTGACCGTCAATTTCGTACAGATAGCCGCGCACGTAGTGTTCCGAATGCGGCACGATGCTCACGCGATCAGGCCGCAGCGGCCAGATTTCCGTCGGCACACCAGACGGTACTCCGTCCGCATCACCCGCCAGAAACCAGTAAGCATTTCCGGCGAGTTCCAACGAACCAACCGTTTGCTCGAACAATTCAAAGCGGCTCAGATAGGGATTGGGCGCATCGAGCAGCGCTTCCAACGGATGCCGCTCAACCTCGACTTTGCGTTCGTTGTGTGCGCCTTCCAATCGGAACACCCGCAGCGGAACGAGCGCCGCCGCTTCCGCGATACGGCTCACGGCCACATACACCCACGATGACGACTGATAGACCCGCGACTGCGCTTCGGTCTCTGCTAGATTGGGCCACACAACCTCGTTGTGCAGCGCCACCGATTCGATATGCGGAGCGGGCCTAAGTCCCCGCCTTGTCCCGCCAAACAGCCTCGATAGCCAGTTGAGCATGTGATAATCTCCTTTGCTTTGGCTCTATAGGTTTTTTAAAGCAATTAGCTTTTAGCAGTTAGCTTTTAGCCTTTCTTTTCTTGCTGAGAGCTAACAGCTAATGGCTAACAGCTAATGGCTCTCCGTAATACTTGTCGCAACCCTTCTTATAGCGCATAATGGGTATTATCAA
This sequence comes from Anaerolineae bacterium, assembly GCA_014379235.1. Lineage (GTDB taxonomy): Bacteria > Chloroflexota > Anaerolineae > Aggregatilineales > Phototrophicaceae > JACMMD01. Next base: position 5,177 of record JACMMD010001209.1, on the reverse strand, counting down.
GAGAACGACAAACAGGGAAGATGTTGCAGTATATTCTGTTTAAAGCCGTGCTGGTGGTCGCCGCGGTGGTGGCAGTGGCGCTCGCTTTCTTCGCGTGGCGACGGCGTTCAACTTCTGGCTCAATGGCATTTATGCTGCTGATGATCGCCACCTGCATTTACGCGCTCGGCTATCGTTTTGAAATGGACTTCCTCACGCTGCCCGAAAAATTAATCTGGGCGCAGGTGCAGTATTTGGGCATCGTGATACTGCCGGGATCGTGGTTTGTATTTGGCCTACAATATTCAGGGCGCATCACGCGGCTATCACGGCGAATGCTGGCGCTGCTGTGTATCGAGCCGATAATCGTGCTGGCGCTGGTTTGGACATACCCCGCGAGCAATCTTATCTGGCACAGTCTCGCCCTCATCGAAGAAGAAACTATTACGCTCTTTACGCCGACCTACGGCCCTTTACTCTGGGTTCATGCCGCTTATTCGTATGCGTTGATCCTCACCAGCACGATTTTGCTGGCACGTATGGCGCTGCGGTCAGCATCGTTGTATCGCGTACAAGCGGTGGCACTGCTCATCGGCTCGGTCATCCCGTGGATCGGCAATGCGATCTATGTGTTTGATTTCAGCCCCGTCGATTTGTCCCCGATCACCTTTGCCTTATCCGGGCTGGCGTTCGTGTGGGGCGTATTTCAGGCGAACCTGTTGGACATGGTGCCCGTCGCCCATGATGCCGTCGTGCGAAATCTGCGCGACGGAGTCATTGTGGTCGATGGCCATGACCGCGTTATCCTTATCAATCCGACAGCACAGCGCATGTTTGAGCGCCGAGCTGCCGATATGGTCGGGCAAAAGATCACCGACTTTCTCACTGACACGCCGCAGTTGGTCGAACAGTTTCGCCATGTGATGGAGATTAAAACTGAGATCAGCATCCCTGTCAGAGGCGAAAAGCGCTGGTTTCTGCTGGATATCGCCCCGTTGCTCGATAAGCAGGGGCGGCTGACCGGGCGGCTGATCGTCGTCCGCGACATCACCGAAAACAAGCATACATCCGAAGCCCTGTCGCAAGAGCGCAATTTGCTGCGTACTCTGATCGACAACGTGCCCGATTATGTCTACATCCGTGACGCGAACGGGCGCTATATTCTCAGCAACAGCGCTCATTGGCGCGATCTCAGAGTGTCTCGCGCTGAGGACATCATTGGCAAAACGCCGCATGATTTCTTCACGCCCGAAGTGGCCGAGCGCTATCTGGCCGAAGATCAGCAGGTAATAATCAGCCAGATCCCCATCGTCAACGAGGATCGAGCGGGCACGACGACGGATGGCCGCCAGCCTACCTATACCATGAGCAAAGTTCCGCTGAAGGATCATTCAGGCGCAGTCATCGGCGTGTTGGTGATCGCCCGTGACATCACCGAGCATATCCGCGCCGAACGTGCGCTGGCCGAAGAACGGACGCTGCTGCGTACCTTGATCGACAACTCGCCCGACTACATTTTCATCAAAGACCTTAATGGGCGCTTCATCATCAGCAACATCGCCCACGCGCAGGCCGTCAAAATCAGCAACCCCGAAGACCTCGTTGGCAAAACCGCGCAAGAATTGTTCCCGCCGGAATACGCGGCCCAGTTCGATGCCGACGATCAGAAGGTGCTGTCATCCGGCGAACCCGCCATCAACCTCGAACGGCTGACCATCGACATGCACGGCAATCCGCGTTGGGTGCTGACCAATAAAATCCCCCTGCGTGACAGCACCGGCAAGCTGACAGGTTTGGTGGGCACAAGCCGTGATATCAGCGAACGTAAGCAGGTGGAAGAAGAACTGCGCCGCTTCACCGCTGAACTCGAACGCAGCAATCATGACCTGCAAGACTTTGCTCACGAAGCCTCGCATGACCTCAAAGCGCCGCTCCTGACCATTCAAAGCCTCGGCAGCCGCCTCAGCACCCGTTACGCCAGCCAGCTTGACGACGAAGGCCGCGATTTTCTGGAACGCATGACGCGGGCGGCCAAACGGATGCAAGCCCTGATTAGCGACCTGATGACGCTTTCAAACGTGACCACTCAGGGTAAGGCGTTCATCCCGGTGGATTTGAACGTGGTCGCCCATGACGCGATTTCCGACCTTGAAGCGCAGATTGATGCGCTCGGCGGTCAGGTTAACGTAGGTACGCTGCCCACCATCAACGCCGACCCCACTCTAATGGGCCAACTCCTGCAAAACCTGATCGGCAATGCGCTGAAATATCATCGCCCTAACGTCGCGCCCATCGTACACATTAAGGCGGAGATCGGTGTCGGCATCAGCGATTCCGGCGCGGATTTTTGTCAGATCAAGGTCAGCGACAACGGCATTGGCTTCGAGCAGCAGTATGCCGAACGCATCTTTAGTGCCTTCCAACGCTTGCATGGACGCTCTGAATACGAAGGCACGGGCATCGGACTAGCCATCTGTCGCCGTATTGTTGAGCGTCATGGTGGCACGATCACCGCGCAAGGTGAATCCGGTGTCGGCGCAACCTTCATCGTCATCCTGCCCCTGCGCTAACAATCTACAAAGCACAACCGAAATCCGTGCGATCTGAATACTCACCGCTATATTCAGATCAGTTATAATTGAAGAAAAGTCACGCAATATTCAGTAACAAGTTTTCAGTCATTGGTTTTCAGTGAAAGCGTATTTGAGCATCGAGCGCGTTTTTTCTGATGACTACCAACCGACTGCTGATAACTAAACTTTAAGGGGCAGATGATGGCAGATGATCTCATCAGGGTCTTAGTGGTAGACGACGTAGAAGATGATTACATCATCACCCGTGACCTGCTGCGTGAAGTAGATGAACGCCGCTTTGTGGTCGATTGGATTCCGACTTACGATGCCGCCCTAATGGCTATCGAACGCCGCCAGCATGACATCTATCTCATAGACTACGGACTCGGGCTGCGCGATGGCGTTCAACTCCTACGCGAGGCCCGCGCACAGGGCAGCGACGCGCCTATGATCTTGTTCACCAACAATAACAACAAGCAGATCGACCTCGAAGCCATGAAGGCCGGCGCGGTAGATTATCTCATCAAGGGTGAGATTGATGCCCGCCTACTCGAACGCTCCATCCGCTACGCCATCGAGCGCGAACAGGCGCTCATTAAACTGCGCGAAAGCGAAGAACGCTACCGTTCCGTCGTCAACAACATCATGGAAGTGATTTTCCAGACAGACGCGGCAGGCGTACTCACCTTCGTCAATCCGGCATGGACGGAGATCACCGGCCATCGGATCGAAGACACGATTGGCCGTTCTATCCTCGATTTTATCCATCCCGGTGATCGCAAACGCAAAGAAGAAATGTTCATGTCGCTCGTCCAGCGCGAGATGAACGACTGCCGTCAAGAGATTCGTTATCAAACAGCCAGCAGCGGCTCTCGTTGGATGCTGGTTTATGGGCGTGCGGAGTTAAGCGCCAACGGTGAATTTACTGGCGTATCCGGTACGCTCACCGACATCAGCAGCCACAAGCGCATCGAGGCCGAACTCAACCGCTATGTCGATCAGCTTACCGCGCTGCGAAAAGTGGACGCCGAAGTCAGCAGCAGCCTCGATATTGGCTACGTGATATCGGTGGCGTTGGATACCGCGCTGCGTTTGAGCAACGCCAACGCAGGCTTCATCGCCCTCACGGAAGACGAGCGGGGGCAGCTTACGTTGGGCACAGCGATTGGTCAATTTCCTGACACGCTGGAAGAACATCTGCGCTCTGGCACAGGCATCATCGGGCGAGTAATGGACAAGCGCCAAGCCGAACTCGTCCCCAATTTACGAGCGGATAAGGAATACATCGAGTTAGCGGCAGATGCCCGCGCCAGCATCAGCATCCCGCTCATTTCGCAAACGCGGGAACAGCTTATCGGTCTGCTGCATCTGGAAAGCCCCCGCCCGGAACGCTTTACGCCGGGAATTTTCGAGTTCCTCAAGCTCATCACAGCACGTATCGCCGTGGCCATCGACAATGCGCGTCTCTACCAGATCACACGCCAACAGCTTGCGGAACTGCAAGCCCTGTATGCACAGGTCAGCGCGCTCGAACAGATTAAAACCGATATGATTCGCATCGCCGCTCATGATCTGCGTAATCCGCTCAACATTGTCACCGGCTACATGGACATTCTTGAGGATGTGCTGGCGGAGACTCTCACCACTCAGCAGCGCGGCTTCTTCGATATGATGCGCCGCTCGACCAGCCGGATGCAAAAGATCACCACCGATATACTCTCGCTGGAACGCATCGAGGCCATGCAGCGCGTTGGAGTCGGCGCGACTACCGTCGATCTCTACGAACTGGTGGAACGCGCTTACCGCGACCACCGCGACCAATCGATTGGGAAGAAGCAAAACTTCACGCTCAACGCGCCGATGACAGTAGCCAAAGTGCGCGGCGATTCGGCGCAGCTTTATGAAGCCGTTGTCAACCTCATCACCAACGCGATCCGCTACACGCCCGAAGGCGGCAAGATCGCCGTTCAGCTAGGACGTGAAAGTGAGATTATCGTCTTTGAAGTTCACGATACGGGTTACGGTGTGCCGGAAGACCAGCAGGCGCAGTTGTTTCGCCCCTTCTTCCGCGCCAGATCGGACGAAACCAACGGCATTGACGGCACAGGTTTGGGGCTGCATCTGGTCAAGAACATCATCGAGCGGCATCACGGCATCATGCGTTTCCACAGCGTTCACGGACAGGGCAGCACATTCGGCTTTGCGCTGCCATTGATGACTTGAGAGAGCCTTATGTCAGATAAACCTGATCCCCGCGACTTGATCGACATGGTGCAGCGCGCTCGAATGCAGTTCGACTCAACCGCCAAGCCTTCGCAAATGGGCGGTGTCTACTGGATTGAAGCCAAACCGCAGATCGCCCAACCGCAAATGCCCACGTCGCGTCATGGTCAGTGGGTGATTCCTACGAACTTAGATGCCGTCGATGACCTATGGGCGCGCATCAAAGCCGCCACTGAAGCGGGCGAACTGGGCTATAAATCGAAGGTGTCCACCTCAGCTCGGGCCGGCCAGAAACGCTCGACGGATCGCGCGATCATCGTCTGCACTTACGATCACGCCGACGATGCCGATGTTCAGCGCGTGCGTGAAGCCTTGCAATATTTCGGCATCACTGAAGAAATC
>JACMMD010001208.1 GCA_014379235.1 Anaerolineae bacterium | reverse complement strand
TAAGCACGGTCAGGCGCTACCGCCGCCCACATTCCGAACGCGCCATCCACATGCACCCAAGCCCCTGCTGCCTTCGCTTGGGAAATAATTGCGCTTGCAGGGTCTAATGCACCCGTGTTGACGTTGCCCGCTTGAACACAGACAATCGTATTGCTATCGAGCGCAGGTAAGGCATCAGCGCGTATTCTGCCCTGTCCATCCACTGGAACTCGCACAACGCGCTCCCGCCCCAAGCCGAGCAGCGTTAGCGCCTTAAGCACACTAACATGAACCTCGTCACCGACAACCACCGTGATCGGTGGCGCTCCGAATAACCCATGTGCCTCGACATTCCATCCTCGGCGGGCAAGCAAAGCATGACGCGCCGCTGCCAGCCCTGAGAGATTTGCCTGTGTCGCGCAGGTTACAAAACCCACGCCGCATCCGGCAGGAAGTTGCAGCACGTCCAGTAACCAGCGCATGGCAACCTGTTCCAGTTTGGCTGCAACGGGTGAGAGTGCGACAAGCGCTGCGTTTTGATCCCATGCGCCTGCCAGCCAGTTCGCTGCCAGCGCCGCCGGAAGCGATCCACCGACGACAAAACCAAAAAAGCGCGGCCCCGCTGTGGCAACTGTCGCTGGAGAACCAACCTCGTCTAAGAGTGAAATGACAGTCTCGGCATCAGTTGATTGGTCGGGGAACGGTTCATCCAGTGGTGCGAGCGCTTGTAATGCTTGTGACGTTGGCGCGGCTTTCCGATTTTCCAGTGAATCGAGGTAATCAATTGCGCGTTCCGCCGTCGATTTGAGTAGGTGCTCCATGCAGAATGTCCTGTCTAGTGGGTGGGGTTATTATAAAACTTGCAACTTAAGGTAAGCTGTCATAAAGAATACGCCCCCTTATTTGAATGAGTCAATCAGTCCGGTTGCTCTTTGAAGGGCTTTCATACCGCCGTTCATTTGGTCAAGCAGGTCAAGTCTCTAGCTCAGACTTGACCTGCCATGCACTTATTCGCTTAGATGTGGCGTACTGCCTGAACGTCTAGATATTCCGACTCAAGGTACATTGTGCCATCGGTAGCCTGATTGTGCTGCGACCATAGCTGCTCCAAATCGTGGCGCAATGCCGCCTGCGCGTCAGCATCGAGTGTGGCGAAAGCGCGATTGGTCGGCCCGTAGTATTGACGGAAAAACTCAACGACTTCGGCTGCACCAAAGGGATACTTAAAGGGGTAGAGTCGTCGGGTCATTTTCAGATCCGAAACGTAATCGCCCAAGCGTTCGCCGACGGTGGTCTCATCACCCCACAAAGTAGGCGCGGGCACACCTTGTGGCGGCGGAACATGCTTGCCCATAGTTTTGAACATCTGACCGACGAAGCCGCTCGGTGTCCAGTTACCCATGATGATGCGGCCTCCCGGACGGCAGACACGCGCTAGTTCGTCAGCGACCAACTGCGGCTGAGGAGCGAACATTGCGCCAATGAGACTGAATGCAACGTCAAAAGAAGCATCGTCGTAAGGCAGGTTTTCGGCATCACCTTCATCGAACTGGATTTGCAATCCCTCAGTCTGAGCGCGCTTTTTTGCCGCTTCAATGAGATTGCCGGCCAGATCGAGACCCGTAACCGTGCTGCCATTGCGGGCCATCGGTATCGCCGTTTGGCCTGCTCCGCAAGCGACATCTACAACTTTCGCCCCGGCGGGAATGTTGGAATATGTGAGAAAGTCCATTGCCCCCGGGAGCAGATAGGTGGCAAACTTGGCGTAATCGCCAGACATCCACATACTCTTTTGCCGCGTCTTCAGGGCGATCATATCGGCTGTATTTGCGATCATGAGTTTTCCTCGTGTTATTTACGTTGTCCTCAGAATAAGACATAGACAGAATGGGTGTCACCTATCTAAAGAATGGAATTACGAATGGGAACTGCTTCCTGCTGCCACGTTTTTACGCTACTATGATGGCAGCAGATGAAATAACAACTGTAAGCTTGAAGAGACTCAGCAGATGGTTACTGGTAAACGTTACACCCAATATGAAGGTTTAAGTGAGCGCGCAGTAGAAATCCTTCTATTGTTGGCAGAAGGGTTATCTGATCGGGAGATTGCCGAACGACTGGTGATGACCATTAACACGGTCAAATGGTACAACCGCCAGATTTACAGTATTCTAGGTGTCGGAAGCCGCACTCAGGCTATTGCTCGTGCGCGTGAACTCCAACTCTTAAACGAGGAGAGTGAAACCAAGCCAGCGTTGCAGATCGTTCGGCGTCCCCCACAGCATAACCTTCCGGTTGAGGTCACCCGTTTCATCGGGCGCAAACGCGAAATGGAAGTGATCAAGCGCCTGCTCGATACAGCGCATTTGTTAACTCTGGTGGGGCCGCCGGGAACAGGCAAAACTCGATTGGCGCTGCAAATAGCGTGGGAAGTGGTTGATACTTTCCGGGAGGGAGCTTATTTTGTTTCCCTCGCGCCCATCAGCGATCCCGCGCTGGTCATGAATGCCATCGCCACTACCATCGGGGTGAATGCAGCGCATGGTCAGCCATTGATCGAAACGTTAAAGCATGTTCTCCGCGAACGCCAGATGCTGCTGATACTGGATAACTTTGAACACCTGCTCCCGGCTGCGCCGCAAGTATCGGAACTGCTCTCGGCTGCGCCGCATCTAAAAGTGCTGGCGACCAGCCGCGAACCGCTTCATCTCTATGGCGAGCAGGAATACGCAGTGCCACCGCTGGAACTGCCCGACACAGAGCATCTCGATCCACAAGCACTCGTAGACTGCGAATCGACTGCGCTGTTCATGCAGAAGGCGCGGGCAGTGCGATCAGATTTTGAATTGACAGCGGAAAACGCCTTAGATGTCGCCAACATATGTGTGCGTCTGGAAGGTTTGCCGTTAGCCATTGAACTAGCGGCGGCGCGCACCAAACTACTCACGCCGAGAACCTTACTTTCCCGTCTCAGCAGCAGGCTCGACACCCTCACGGGTGGCGCGCAGGATTTGCCGGCCCGTCATCAAACCCTGCAAAATACGATTGATTGGAGTTATAACCTGCTGGACGACGGCGAGAAAATTCTGTTTGCGCGGCTGGCGGTCTTTCGTGGAGAGCGTTCGCTGGAAGCCATTGAAGCCATTTGCAGCGAAGCCCTGCCGATGGATGTATTTGATGGACTCGAGTCACTCATTAACAAGAGCCTGATCCAGCAGAAAGAGCAGTTCGGCGGCGAATCGCGCTTTATCATGTTGGAGACACTTCACGAGTATGCTTTGGAGCGGTTAGAGGAAAGCGGTGAGTCGAAAGCGATGCACCGGCGACACGCTGAATATTTCGTGCAATTGGCTGAACGCGCCGAACCGGAACTCCGGCAGGCACAGCAACTTCACTGGTTTCAAATCCTTGAAACCGAACATGAAAACATGCGGACTGTTCTCCAATGGTCGCTCGCTGATGGAGATATCACACTCGGTGTGCGATTAGTGGGAGCGCTGGTTCTGTTCTGGTTCGCTTATGGTTATCACGTCGAAGCACGCCAATGGATACAACAACTGCTTGACCAGCTAGACCGTATACCCACGACCTATCACCCAAAATTACTGTTCGCCGCCGGACATATAACCATGCTGTATGATCTTGAAACGGCCAGAGGTTATTTTAGCCGGGGGCTGCATCTCTCCCGCGAGCTAGGCGATAAGGTTAATATCGCGTGGTTACTGATCTTTCTGGGTTACACGATGATGAGCGAGATTGAAGCAGCGTTCACCACTGTTGAGCAAGGGCTGTCCCTGTTTCAGGAACTGAACCACAAGCCGGGTATTGCACAGACACTCAACATCATTGGTGAACTTGCCAGATTCAGCGGCGATGATGATCGAGCCAAACGTGCATATGAAGAATGCCTCGTGGTGTCTCAGGAAACAGGTGAAACCCGGCGCATTCGTTTTATGCTCGGCAACCTCTCTTTTCTTGCCCAGCACGAAGGTGATTACGAGCGCGCTCAAGAATTAGCGGAACAGTCACTCGTATTAGCCATTGAATTGAACAACCGGTTGGACATCGCCGATGTTCTAGCAGGTATCGCAGGCATCATGGGAGTGACAGGTGAGCCGGAACGAGCGGCCCGGTTGCTGGGGACTTGGGAAGCGGTGCTGGAGCAAATGGGCGCCGTCACTCAACCCGTCAACAAACCGGAGCATGATCGCCATATCGCCGATGTGCGCGCCCAACTCGACCCCACAATCTTCGATACGGCATGGCTAGAGGGCCGCGCTATGTCGCTGGATCAGGCAGTTGCATCCGTTCTGGAACACAGTGGTGCATAAGCTTCGCATTGGACTTGGATCTGTTTGCTGTGCAGCATCAGCGCGGATAAGATTGAAGCACTCACCGTGACCACAGCATAGGAAATCCATGCTTAAGAATCCGCTTGCACGTCAACAGTCCAGTGGCAGCTACCGCTGGGTGATGCTCATTTTATGCGCTCTTACGCCATTGAGCGTTGTGACCCTGCCAAATATGTCTCTGCCGCCGCTGTTCGCCACCATCAGCCGGGATTTGAACATGTCGCTGGTGCAGATCGGTATGATCTGGGGCATGGGCGCGTTTGCCGGAATCCTGTTTGCGCTGGTCGGCGGGACGCTTGGAGATCGGTTCGGCGCTCGTAACACGCTGTTCT
>JACMMD010001207.1 GCA_014379235.1 Anaerolineae bacterium | reverse complement strand
TTGACCGCGCCGCCCTGATAATCGACCCAACTGAAATCGGTCACGAACTCGTTATTGAACAGCAGTTTGAAATTGTCTTCGCGACGGCCCATTGTCGGTGCGGGCCAGCGTTTGGCGATCACGAAATCGCGCCACGGGTTCAGATATTTGGTGGATGTATCGGCGTTCTCAGCCTCGATGCGGAAGCCATCCGCTCCAGTGGCCATCATGTACAGCAGCGCGAGGGTATAGCAGGTTTTACCCTGACCTGTGCCGCCAAACAGCGTAACTTTCAAAGACATGGGTGTGCAACCTGTCGATTGTTATATGAATCTCAATGTGCTCAAGGGTAGCGCCAGAGGGGAAGGGCGTCAATGCTTTCTCACGAGGTTTTAGGGAATAGCGATGCTATCGTTCTGTGGTTCAAAAGCGGTAACGCGAATTTCAGTATAACAATCAATCATTGGGCAACGACTTACTAACTTTGTTGGGTAGCCAAATTGCTCATCGTATTCAATCGAGCATAAGCTCAAAAGGGGTAGGCGGCATTGACTGGCTTCTTCAAAGAGTTCATCAACCGAACTGATCGCATAGTTGTATGGGGCTTCTCCGCTGACCTGTGTAGTTTCACCGTCGCGGACTGCGGTGGTTTGGGCCTCAAGAAATGCTATTTGATAGGCAACCGAAAGGGTATAGTTGCTAATTCCTGCTGTATCCCACTTCGATTTGTTTGGCGTATAGCTGCTCCAAGCGACAAGCAAGTTAATCACATAGCAAGCAAAAATGACAGCGATGAAACTAGCTAACACTCTCAGGCAGCCACATAGTTTCCGAGCTTTCTTCAAGAGTCTTTCACTTCGGGTTTAGTTTCTTTGTTATGGGTGGGGACATGAGATGCATTTTTGAGTTCCAAAAATGCTTCTTGTAGGAGTCCGCTCATCAACACTTTGAACTCATCAACCGTCAAATCCGTCACTTTGGTTTTGTCGGTAACTTTCTTTTTCTTAGGCATGTCTGCAACTTCCTACTGCAATACGACGTTCGGTATGCGAGTCGGTTCGTGCGGAAGCTGCGAAAGCTGGTCGAGCTTGGACAGCGCGGCGGGTAATGTCAACCGATGATAGATCATGGCGGCGGTTTGACGGATGTGTGCCGGACGCAGCTTTTGCGGGCTGCGAATCAGCGCTCGTAACTCCTGCCACGTCTTGCGCGAACGATACTCCTTATGCACGACGGTATGCAGGTGACGGTAGAACGGCGTTGGGAAGGGGCCGTTGAACAGCATCGCCAAATCTTCGCTGTCTACCCAATTGACGCGCTCACCAAGTTCGTGGCGCACACGTTCGTAGAACGGCGTTCCCGGCAGTGGATAGCTGACGCTGATGCCGATGTCGTCGGGCATGAGGTCGCGCACCATCTTGAGCGTCAGTTCGATGTCCTCGCGGGTTTCGCCGGGGTAGCCGAATTGCAGGAAGAAGGCTACCTTGACACCGTGCGCGTGAAGTTGGCGCGTGGCTTCGTAAATCTGCTCGACCCGTGTGCCTTTGTCCATCGCATCGAGGATTTTCTGAGAGCCGCTCTCCGCGCCGACCCACACAATTTGACAGCCGGCCTCAGCGAGCGCCGGAATCGTGCGCCCGCGCAGCAGCAGATCAACACGGTTGAGGCTTTTGAACGGGATATGCAGATCATGCGCTTTGAGAAGGTCTGCGAATTCTTCAATCCAACGGTCACGGATACCCATAATGTCGTCCATGAACCAGATGTGATCGGGGTTGAAAGTCTGCTTGAGCCAGCGCATTTCATCGACCACATTTTGCGGGCTGCGAACGTTGTAACGCTGTCCCCAGATCGGCTTGGCGCACCAGTTACAGTGAAACGGACAGCCGCGAGTGGTGACGAGGTTCATGCTGTAGTAGCCATGATGCTCTCGCCAGATGGCGGCATATTTGTCACGGTCTACTAAATCCCACGCTGGAAAGGGTATCGCGTCAAGATCAGTAACTACCGGACGTGGAAGCGTTTTGGTCACTGAGCCGCTGTCTTCACGGTAGGCGATGCCGCGAATATCGGGCAATGACAGCGTATTGCGCCCTTCGAGATGGTCGATCAGTTCGGGCAGCGTCATGTCACCTTCACCGAGCAGCACGTAATCCGCGCCGTGTTCGAGATAACTTTCGGCGTGGTCGGTCATGTCCGAGCCGCAAGCGATCACGATGCAGCCCTGTGCTTTGGCGGCGGTAATCATGCGGAAGGCGGCTTCGCGCATTCGCAGCAGGCTCATTTTGCTGAGATAGTTGAAGTTGTCCTCGAACAGTACGGCATAGCGCGGCTGATTCTGGCGGACTGAGGCGGCCCATTCTTCTGTTCCGGCGGATAGCATGGCATCAAACAGCGCGACCTGATAGCCGCGTTCGCGCATGATGCTGGCGACGTACAATGTGCCGAGCGGCGGATAAGGCTGCATCGCGGCCCACAGCTTGGGATCGAAGCGCAGGTAGTAGGATTGCCCGAAAAGGATGTCGATGTTGGTCATCGTTTGAGCCTTTAGCGATTAGTCGCTAGGAAAAGCCTAACACAGAGTCACAAAGGGATAAGGGACACAGAGACTGATTTTAATTTAGCGATTCAAATTGCTATTCCGAAAATGCGTCGTTTCGATTTGGGAACGGCATCAATCACCAAGCCAGCTTCTTTCAAGCTGCATTTCATTATACGACGGGCAAGGTCAATATGGATGGACTTTGGCACACCATCTAACGTGGCGCTCACGGTTTCGATGTGCGGAAACTTGGCCATTACGTCAGGATCGCCAATTTGCGGAATGCCGCCTTTGACCACCAGCGCGAGGTCAGCGCGGCGCGATTGGCACAGTGCGAGAGCGTCATCATCGGCGCTGCGAATGACGATAAAGTCAGCGTGGGCAGCGGACGAAAAATCTGTTGGTGTAGCCAGCCCTATAATCTGACAACCCTTGACTGTCACCATGTCGATGATTTCAGTAGGCGAAAGGTTGCTGTTTTGCAGCGCGGAAGCCATCTCATTCAGCAAGTCGCCATCTGCCGAGAGATACGAGTCGCTGCCAAGCGCCACATTTCCACCTGATTCAAGCCAGCATCGAATGTCAGCGGTCTTGCCGAGCAAGTAGCTATTGGTTGACGGACACCAGATTAAGCCACGCGAATGTCGGACAGCATGTTGAATATCTTCTGCTTTCATGCCAACGCCGTGAATGAATACTGTATTTGGCCCGATGCAGCCAAGCGCTTTCAGCTTTCCATATTCCGCTGCTGCGATGTCGTCAATACCTTCTGCAAGGTGGATGAAAAACGGCGCGTCGGGCGGTGTAGCGCGGTATGCCTTGACAATGTTGGCTTCGGTCTCGAAGTGCAACGAGTGCGCCCAACCATAGCGCTGTAACACGCGCACGGGAAAGTCTTTGCGAAAGAGTGGCTTATGCGGCGGATTGTGGTGGGCGACGGTAGTCGCGCCGCACAGCAGGTTTTTCAGTCCGCCGATGAACAGTTTGTCCTCAAGCGGATAGGCGCGTAGTTCACGGAAGGGCGGCTCGTCTAACTGCGCTTGTACTTCTTCCGCCCAAACGTGCGCGTTGGGGTAGATGTCGCGGTACTTAGTGCGCGGGAAGTGGTTCAGTTCAAGATGGTCGTGAGCGTTGACGAGGCCCGGAAATATCGTGAAGCCTTCTAAATCCACGACCAGCGTATCAGGTGCGGGCTTTTGCAGCACGACGGTATTCGTATGCAGATCATGAATTTCAGCCTTAAGTCTGTTCCAGACGCGGGCGTTTTTGATGTAGAGTGGTTGGGGCATACGGACATTATACGAATACGCAGCCTAGACGCAACAGGGGAAGCGATGACGATAGCAGACGATCAATCAGAAAAATCGCTTGGTCAGCAGAACTACGAGCAGTTTGCGGATCGTTATGCCTTTGCCGCCGAGACCAAAGCGCATAACGCTTATTATGACCGTCCAGCTACGCTGTCGCTGCTGCCGGATGTCGATGGACGGCTGGTGTTGGACGCAGGCTGCGGGCCGGGTATCTACGCCGAATGGCTGCTCAATCGCGGTGCGGATGTAATCGCGTTTGACGTGACACCGCGCATGGTCGAACTTGCTCAGGAGCGTATCGGGCAGCGCTTCTCAGATCGTTTCATGGTGCAGGTAGGCGATCTCAATCAGCCGCTTGATTGGCTGCAAGCTGAGACCTTCGATATGGTGCTGTGTCCGCTCGTGTTAGATTACATCGAGGATTGGGGGCCGGTATTCCGCGAGTTTTATCGTGTGCTGAAAGCTGGCGGCTTGCTGGTGTTTTCGGCGGGACACCCGTTTGGCGATTTCTTGTTCGTCAACGAACGGCTCAAGCAGCGCAGCAGCTATTTCGACACCGATCAATACGAGTGTTACTGGAAAGGCTTTGGTGAGCCGTATCCTCTGGTCAAGGAATACCGCCGCCCGCTGTCCGCGATGCTCAACCCACTGATCGCGGTAGGCTTCAAGCTCGACACCGTGTTAGAGCCAGTCCCGACTGAGGTATTCAAAGCGGTTGAGCCAGAAGATTATGAAAAGCTGACGCACCGTCCGGGGTTTATCTGCATTCGCGCCAAGAAATGATCCTCACAAACAGCGATTATGCATCGGACGAGGATTTGAGTTCAGGTAGATTTTTGCTCACCATATCCTCGCCCAGTTTGCTGACGAGCTTCTCGCGCAGTTTAGGGGTTTCTTCGGCCCATTTGGAGCGAAGCTGTTCTTTGCTGGCTGTGCCGCCGTGCCCTGCATCTGCCGACATGCCTTTCTTGACTGCTGGCATGGTCGTGATGAGACGCTGAACGTTGTGCGCTTCGCAGTTCGGGCAGGCGGGCGTGGGGTCGTTAAAGCCGTGCTTGGCTTCAAATTGATGGCCGCAGTTTTCGCAGCGATAATCATAGCGTGGCATAAGTCTGATTTCCTGTATGGATTGCAGTGTGTTCCTAAAGCTAGTGTAAGATGATAATTGGCTTTTGTTAATGTGATATTGGATACAGGCAAGGTTATGATGCGACAACGATGGGCTTATATCATTGCGGCGCTTGCGGGTTTGATTGCATTTTGGGCTGTGCCTGCTCTGTTGGCTCAAGATGCGGAAGATTTCTTCGACGGCATTCAACCCTATTCCGTGCCTGCGCCGATTGCCGCTGACACTAACACACCCGAAGAAGCGATTGCGATCTTGACCTTCGCTATCCGGTTCGCGCATCCCTATGAGAACTTGACGATTACTTACTCAGATCGTGCAGTGGCATATACACGGGCCGGCGATTATGAAGCTGCGCTCGATGATTGGGAACGCTCACTGTATTTCTCGCCCGATTATGTGCGGGCTCTTGTCGAGATGGGCTGCCTGTATTTCCGGTTGGAAGCTTATGATCTGGCGCTGGAAAACCTGAATCACGCGCTTGAACTTGACTCCGATAGCGTTGAAGCGTATGCCAATCGTGGGTTGGTGTATGCACGGCTTGGTCAATATGAAGCGGCTGTCGAGGATTTCACGGCGGCCATTGAGCGTAACCCTGATTTACTGAATATCTTCTATCTTCGTGGCGCGGCCTTCTTTTGGCTTGGGGACTCTCGATCAGCGATAGATGACCAAAGGCAAGCTATAGAACTGAACCCTGATTTTTCACTCTCATACTCGATTGTTGGCTTTGAGTTGCCGCAAGTAGATCCCTCAGAAGTAGAGGAAGGGATGTGTGAACCTGACTATTCAATCCCACAACTTACGATTCGTGCCCAGCAGTCTACGGAAGCCGGAGACTTTGACGCGGTTGTCGATACCCTGACCTGCATTTTGGTGCGTCAGCCAAATCACCCAACAGCTCAGATTGATCGTGGTAAGGTGTACTACAACATGGGTTTACTAGAGGAGGCCCTAGCAGACTACAATGCTGGCATCGAATTGAATGATAATAATCTGGACTGGCGTGCCTATGAAGACCGTGCGACTATTTATCGTGATATGGGCGAGTTGGAACTCGCTTTGGAAGACGCTAATCAGGCTGTTGAGCGTGCAACTGGCAGTGGGCAATATATATTTGATATTGGCCCATATTGGCTGCGGGCGCGTATTTACGGCGACATGAGGAACTACGAACAGGCAATCACGGATTTCACGGTTGCGATTGACAATGCATTTCCAGAGGATAATCTGGCGGCTATTTACGGAGATCGTGCCCTAACCTATATCAATCAACTCGATTACGAATCCGCACTGGCAGATTGGCAAAGGGTACTTGAACTTGACCCTACCCTAATAACGCACAGGCGCACACAGCGATTGCCTCAATTAACTCCCGTTCCACTTAAGATGTTGTTCGGCATATGCAAGATCGGGTTGGCATGAGGAAGTAGTAAATAGCGTTATGGCAGTTTGTCGAAAAAGTCCTTCCCATTCCCAATACCTGCTATTCCAATCTTACACGCGGATTGAGCATCGCATACACCATATCCGCCAGCAGGTTGGCCAGCGCGAAGAAAAAGATAATGACCATCACCACCGCTTGAATGAGCGGGATGTCTTTGCGCTCGACGGCTGTGACCATCAAGCGCCCTAGACCGGGATAGCTGAACACGTTCTCAATGACGATAATGCCGCCGATCAACCAGCCGAAGCTGATGGCGATTACGGTAATCGTCGGCAGCAGGGCATTACGTAGGACGTGCTTGAAAATGATCGTGCGCTGCGGC
>JACMMD010000012.1 GCA_014379235.1 Anaerolineae bacterium | reverse complement strand
TATGTGCTCGTCAGAAAATAGCTTAGGTGGCTGATATGAAGCGAGAAAGCAAACCCGCACAAAATGTGCCGTCGATAGATGTGCTGCGTTCGAAGGCGCTTATCGTCTATGAGCGGCTGACGGACCTTTATGGTGAGCGGCCATTAATTCCTCGTCGTGAGCCTATGCATGAATTGATCTCTACGATCCTGTCACAGCGAACCAATCATCGTAATGAGTCGGCAGCATATCGACGGATGTGGGAACGCTTCAAATCGTGGGAGGGTATTCGTGATGCGTCTGTTAAAGAATTGACAGAAGCGATTGCGCCGTCAAACTACGCGGAGACCAAAGCGCCGAACATTCAGAAAACGCTGGGAAGAATCATCGAAGAGCGCGGAGAAACCTCTATAGAATTCCTGCGCGACTTGCCGGCGGATGAGGGATTAAGTTGGTTAATGTCGCTGCCGAGTGTGGGAATAAAAACCGCGTCACTAGTGCTACTATTTTGTTTTAATAAATCCGTGCTGCCAGTCGATGTGCATGTGCATCGCGTTAGCCAGCGCGTCGGGCTAATCGGCCCGAAAGTGACACCTGCGACAGCTCATGAAGACTTGCTCGCCATTTTGCCATCGGAACCATATTGGCTGTATAACTTCCACATTGCGCTGCTGCGACATGGGCAGCAAACCTGCGTGTGGTCAAACCCTCGTTGCGAACGATGCCCGCTCACCGACATCTGCGAATGGTATCAACAGAATAAGGCTAAAGATATTTCAAAATAGCCAAAATACCTCTCTTTTTATCGCTATTTTATTTACCGTGATAAGTATAGTTATCGTTGGGTAATGTTAGGCCGTGTTCTGGGATGGCTCTTAAACGCGCTGTGGGCATGGTTACGTTATCGCCTGCGTTTTTGCTTGATGCGGTGGAGGCTTGTTGAGTAGTCGGTTGCAGTCGGATCAATCTGCTTTGTTGTTCTAAGAGCGCTGAAAGCTGTTTTACTTCCTGCGCTGTGTCTGGCTCTGATCGTTTTCAAGGTGCTTGACGTGCTGGCGCAGCTTGTGGTTCATAGATAGTTGCACATCAATAAGCTGCACCAGCACTAAAAACGTCAATGCCAATAAACCGCCACCAATGCTGAGTGTCAAAGCGCTTGGCAACCACAACTGGAAATCTTCAAAGTCAGAAAGTGGTGATGATACAATCCGAAGAAGCGTTCGACTTTGACAGATGGTTGTGTACTCACTATTTGCATCGTTATTAAATTCTTAGACGCTAAACATCCAATCTGAACGGGTTAAACTTTGTCTCGTAATCGTACACGTCTTCGTTCTCAGCGGACTTAAGCTTGTTGACGATCCACAACGTAATCGGCGTGAACAGCACCTCGATGCCGACCTTGAGGATGTAATTGGTAACGATCAAGTTAAGCATCTGATCTGGTGGGAACGTTTGTGGCGCAAGCGCTGTTGCAATAACGATAAACGCAACACTATCCACCGCCTGACCAACCAAAGTGCTTCCGATAGTCCGGCTCCAGAGCCAGCGTCCTTGCGTGGCGATTTTCATTTTCGCCAACACAAAACTATTTGTAAATTCTCCCATGAAATAGGCTACCAAACTGGCTACGACCAGCGCGCTAATACTCCCAAGCACTGCATGATAGGAAGATTGCCCTACGCTTTCTTCCCACCATGCTGGGGCCGGAAGTGCGCCAGTCAGCCAGACGAAGAAACCCATTAGCGCTGTTGCAAGAAAGCCCATCCAGATCACGCGCCGTGAACGCCTATAGCCGTATACTTCAGTCAAAATATCGCCAAAAATGTAGGAGATTGGAAATACTAACGTGCCCGCGTCAAACGCCAACGCCAACGGGCCGATGCTGATTCCCAAATCGATGAACTTTGCGCTACTGAGAAGGTTGCTCAAAAGCAATATGGTGACGAATAAAGTCATTACGAGATCAAAGTACCGATATTGACGATTCATGGGACTGAGTTTCCTCTGATTTCCGGGTACCATGTCTTTGCGGGAGAGAACATAATCATGCTATGATAACGAGATTGTGCGCTTTTTTACAATCTCCACAGGTTTATCATGGATTCGCGCATCTTAAGATAAATTTTTGCGTATACCATTATAACTGCGTTGTTCTGTCTATGAGGCTTGGTGTACGTCTATGGCATTCGTTCTAATCATTGTTGGTGCGTTTTTCGCCTTCCTGTTTGTTTTCAACGGGCTTATTCAGAGCCTTCGTGGAAATGTCCGCATCGGGTTTTGGGCTACGTTCTTTGCTTTTGCTGCCACCCTAATCACCGTCGGCGCAGTTGTCACCAGCAATCTTGGCGACATACTCCTGCCTATGCTGCCGCCAATCTCACAGCTTGCGATGGGACTGGGCATTGCTTTGGCAGTCATAAGTATCTTTCTGGTGCTTATCGATTCCCGACGCTCAGAATACCGTTTCCGTGATGCGCGTGGCTTGCTCGGTATAGGAGCGGGTATCTTGATGGTCGCTTCGACGTTTCTTGTGCCATTTCTTTCGACAGATGTACTGCCAATCCCAACCGTCGTCGCCGTGGATATTTCGTCAACCATTGCCGTGCTGTCTACGACGGCTGCTAACGCGGAAAGTGCCCGCGCCTCCGACGCTGAACCAGTCAGCTCTCCGGCTAATTTAACCTCAGCAACGGCGACCTTAGCGGCATCTGTCACCGCGACACGCACAGCAACTTCAACTCGTACACCGCGTCTGGCATCATCGCTTACGATGACCCGTGTACGCTACGAATCTCCGATGCCGACCATGACACCAACATTCCCTAATCCGTGCTTGGTGCTGATCAACTACAATCTCAATGTACGCGCCGAACCGAACGACGAAGCAAGTGTGGTAATCGTCATTCCATTTGATACAAGCGTTCCGGCATTTGCGAAAGATGATTCTGGCGAATGGTGGCAGGTCACCTACGAAGATCAAGCCGGTTGGGTGAAACAAGAGTTCATTACGCTCACAAGCGCTTGTGAAGATTTACCCGTCCGAGACTAAGGCGGTATGACGATGCGTCCATCGCGTAAACATCCAATTGACTTTCGAAAAGACGAAGTTGCCCATGTCATGAAGTGCTGGCGTGCTGGCGATTCGTGTTCGTTGATCGGTGTCGGCAGTGTCGGCAAATCGAACCTACTACAACATCTTGTTGAGCCTGACGTGCAAGCGAACTATTTAGACACCGACATCGCAGGCCAACTCAAAGCGATCATCATTGACCCAAGCATGTTAGGGCCGCTGCCAGATAGTGGCCCGAACGTCAACCAAGTGCGCTGCTGGGCTGGCTATGAGCTAATGATGCATCGTTTGTTTATGGCGTTCTACCCGTTTGACAATCTGGACGCGGATGATGCGCGACGTTTCTACGAAGCTTATCAGGCTTTGCAAGATGGTACGAACCCCTTATACGCTTACATGGGACTGCGTTACTTCGAGCTAGGATTGGAGTTCTTCCTACGGCAAGGTTCGCAAATCGTATTTATGTTCGACGAGTTTGATGAAATGGCACGTCAGCTTCCGGTGAAGTTTTTCCAAACGCTGAGAGGCCTGCGCGATGCCAACAAAAGCCAACTTAGTTATCTGACATTTACACGCACACCATTGTCGGCCCTGTTCACGCACATTGGCGTTGATCCATTAGATATTGAGCCATTCGTAGAACTATTCAACGATCATACATGGTACGTTGGCCCATATAGCGAAGCAGATGCCCAGCGCATGATTGAAAGTCTCGGACAACGTAACCAGAAAAACTATCACGAGCAAGCGATCAAATTTCTCCTGTGGGCGACGGGTCGTTATGCTGGACTGATGCGCGCAGGGTTTTACGCATTGGAGAGTCTGAGCGGCGTTACTGATGAGCAGCTCATCCAACAGCTTATTGCTAAAACATCGGTCTACACCGAGTGTCGCACGATCTGGATCAGTTTGACTTCATCTGAACAGTACGTTTTGCGCGGCGTGGCAACCTTATCACCTTACGCTAAGACCTCTGAAACCGATCAAGCGGCTGCCAGTCTGGTGCAGAAGCGACTGCTGAGAGTGGATAAAGACCGTCAATCGCTCAACATCGAGCCACCGATCTTCCGGGCCTTTACTGCCACTGATCCGACGTAAAGTCATGTCGCCGTCTACGCGCTACCGGATCCCACTCCCTACCGAAAAAACACGTCTTACGCTTGAGGTGTCGAATTCGCGTTTTATCACGACAGTGAACTGCGTCGCTTCGGTAACTGCTGCCAGAGACTTTCTAGCAGCGATTCGGGCTGAACTGCCGGACGCGAATCATCACGTTTACGCATATCGCGTTGGATACGGTAACAGCGTCATTGAAGGCATGAGCGATGATGGCGAACCGTCTGGTACTGCTGGCCCGCCTGTATTGGCTGTGCTTCGGGGTACCGACATTGGTGATGTGATTGTGGTCGTTACCCGTTACTTTGGTGGTACAAAACTCGGCACGGGCGGATTGGTGCGGGCTTATAGCGAAGCAGCGCGACTGGGACTGAGCAGTCTCAAAACCGAAGAAAAGATCGAGAAGAAACTTCTCGGTATCGAAACCCCTTACAGTTACTACGAACAGTTGAAGCGGCTGATCGTTCAGCACAACGGCACAATTGATGACGAGACCTTCGCGGCAGACATCACCATTCTAGCCACATTTCCGGTAGACGACATTGCGGAGTTTTCACACGAACTTGCAGAGCTAACGGCTGGTCGTGTTCAGCCAGTTGAGCTTGACGATTAGGCATCTGGCGTTTCAAGTTCAGGATTTGGTAGTAAAACGCCATGTGTACACGAGTAATACATCCCGCCGAGAATCACACGGAAGTCGACTTCGCGGTTCGGGTCTGGTTCGAGCACAACACCTTCATCAGATACCCGCAGAATCGCCTGCAAAGCCTCGATACTGCTGCCCTTCGTCTGTCCTGTGTAATCGTAGATCACCGTGTAATTACGAAAGGCCGCGCCTTCTTCGGATACCTGCGGGACGAAGCCTTCCCACGCTAATCTATCTGCTGCGACTTGTTCCAATCCCGGTACACCGCTGCCATTGACGACTTCAATCGTGGTATGTTCCTGCACTAGCTGACGCTCTGTTGGAGGAAGCATGATTTGCCCGACTAGTTCTTCAACCGCAGGATGTACAGGCATAAGCACATTGAAGCCGTCGGGCGAATTCCCAAATGTCACTTCAACATTCGGGCGAAACGTAAACGCAGCGATACGGCTGGTGTCGATAGTCAAAGCCAACGGGATTAGGCCGGCCATATCTTCCAATGTAGCATTTGTTTCGACAATTTCTGTGACCTGTCCCCAAATGTCCGGCAGTTGATTGAGCAGATCGAGTTCTAGTATGCGTCGCCAGAGTGCCCGCATCATATCTTGCTGCCGCCGCCCTCGGTCAAAGTCGCTGCTAGTGCGGCGGCTGCGTACATACCACAATGCCAGATCGCCATCCATATTGTGGACGCCAGCATCTAACGTGAAAATCTCCCAGTTATCCTCAATCACCGGGTCGAGGTCTGGCTCACTCAGTCGCCAATCCTGTATGGTGCAATCCACTGTGAGTTCGATGCCGCCAACCGCATCAATAATCTGCTTGAACTCTTCGAAGTCTACACGGGCATGAAAATCAATGTGAATGCCGAGGTTATATTCGATTGTGTCCGCCAAAAGCTGCGCGCCACCGCCTTCATAGTCGCTGCTTTCACCATGACCATAGGCGGTGTTAATGCGATGTAATCTCCAACCGGGAATGTAGACGTACAAATCACGCGGTATCGAAAGTAGAGAAACCGTTCCGGCACTGCGATTAACGGATACGATCAAAATCACATCCGTGCGGCCTGAATTGTTCTGGTTGTTTGTATCACTCCCTAGAAGCAAGAAATTGAGGATGTCGTAGTCACCTTCTGAAACTGGCGCGACTGGCTCAGGCGTTGACTCTGCATCTTGCGCCAGTGACATTCCCATCGAAAGCATCATCAAACAAAGCCAAGCAACTAGTAGCGTATTTTTCATTATGAAACTCAATCACCCAAGCCGGCAATATAGCGGCGCACGGCTTCAAGCGAAGGATTACGCGGCGCGATAGCTTCTGCCCGCGCAAGATAGCCGCGCGCGGCATCCACCTGGTCAGTATCGTAGAGGAAGCGGCCTGCCAACGCTAAAAGTGGTACGTGATTCGGATTGGCAACAAGACCATTCTGTATGTAGCTTATCGCCAAATCGTGTTCATCAGCGTCCCATAGTAAGCGCGCTAACATCTCCAAAATATCGGGATCATTGGCGACGTGCTTCTGACCATCTAACAGCGCTTCCATTGCCGCCGATTTTTCGTCCCAGCCAATATATGCCCGCGCCAACAGCAAATAAGCTTCGCCAAAAGACGGCGCTTTTTCGATAGTGTCTTCTAAGAAATCGACCTCTTCCGTAGTCAGTTTGTTGAGCGCGCTCAGCTTATCCGCGATCTCACCGATTCGCGCTTCGAAATCCGGGTCATCCGCCGTGAGCATCATCCGTTCAATATCTGCTTCGATTAACGGATCATCGACGAGCGATCTGGCTTTCTCAAGTTCAGCTTTGGCGGCAGATTCTTGTTCATCGACCAAATATGCAGCGGCAAGATTCAGGCGCAAGCTGGCACGTTCAGGCTGCTTGCGAACGGCATCTTCTAAAGTTCGCAGCACCGGAGAAATATCATCCAATGAATATAGCCCGTCGATGATGCTGCGAACACGTTCTCCACTGTCATCGTGCTGTACAAGACGCTCAAATGCGGGCCAGAGTCTTTCGTTATTCAGTTCAATCAAGCGTATGATCTGAGCCTGTAATGCGCCTGTGTGTTCGGGTTTTTCTTCTAGTGCAGCCTCGTAAGCTTCGATGATCTCCCATTGCAGCGCTGTCTGTGGAGCGTCACTAGGATCAATCATGATGTAGGAGTCGAGGCTGTAGCCGTTGCGATCTAACAGCGTCAGCAGCGCAGCGTAACGCAGATACAGCGCACTGTTGGCGAATTCATCCTCAATCGCCTGCTGGAATGTATCCAGTGCTTCAGGCAATCTCCCCGCCCGCCAATGCAATTCGGCCATCGCTAACCACGCTTTCGGGTCTTCGGGGAACGCTTTGAGATTAGCCTCAAGCAGTTCTGTGGCCTCGCGGGTATAACCCGCGTCGTACAAAGCATCGCTGATGACGATTGCCGTAAAATCGGTGCTGCCAAAAACCTCGACAAATTTATCAATGCGGTTTGCGAGTGCGTCCGATTGTTCTTCCGGCAAGAACGGTAGAACTCTTGCGATAGTATGCGCCGCGATATACGCGCCAAAATCCCCTGTCATCGTCGTTCCAGTATCCAGCATGTCGTTCAGCTGGGATAGAACATCTTGTTCAGACCATTCTTGGCCCCAAAGCGACAAAAACAGCCGCAGCTCCCATCGAAAGGACTGTTTGAGCAGTGATGTAATCCGCTCATCATCGGTTTCATCTATCGTGTAGGTCGGCGCAAATAGACGTTTTTGGCCGACATCCAGATAAGTGGCGAGATCGCCACTTATCTGTGGCAGTTGATTGACAAGCGCCGTTAGCGTTGGCGCAGTTATGTTAAATCGCTGTGTTTCTTCGACATCACTGAGGTCGCTCTCGACCTCGATTTGTAGCTGCCACTGCTGTTCAGAATGAGACAACGTGCCCCACATCGCAACGTTTTCATCAAGTTCTTCTAACTGCCAATCATCAACGCTAAACTGCGAATCCGGCAGTGACCATTCGTAATCCTCTGGCTCGCCATCGACATCAGCGAACAGGCGATACACCCGAATATCTTGCCAACGTTCCAATAGGAAACCTAATACTGATGCGATGCCTAGCGCTATTTCAGGGTCACTATCGCTGACGATGGGCCATAGCCCAATGCGTAAACGGAATCGGTTGACATATAGCTGTGACAACATATTCCGCGACGAGCCAAACAGCACGTCCGATATAACATCCGGTTGTGTAGATACAGGCTGCTGATCGCGCATCATTAACTTGTTTGCTAGTTCACGCATCGTTTGACCCTTTGTCTGACCTGTGTGCTTATTCAAGCGCATCCCGCTAAGACTGACGTTAGCTTATCCACAGTATGGACAAAAAACAACGCCCGTTGTCATAAACGGGCGTTGTCAGTGTTGGAAGCGCTGCTTAAAACGTGGTCGCTAAGACGCACCCTGCGGATACTGGATAGTTGCCAGAGCGCGGAAATCGCCTCTGAAGATCACGAATTCGCTGTCAATCCAGCCATCACCAAAGCTGCCTCGCACCAGATACCACTCCGAGTCCGGTGTGATACCGAGCGCGGCTAGTTCTGTTCCACCGGAAATCGTAGTGATTAAGCCATATTGGCCACCGGGGCCGCTGCGAACGTTCAGATAGCTGGTGTTGACGATAGCCCTCGCGGATGCGGTTGTCGTGCCCGGGCTAACCGAAACAGGTGCAGCACTACCTTGAACCGTCACAACTGTCGGCGCAATAGATGTCACGCTCTCATAGTTAATTACAGGTACACTGTCGGCATTGCCACGAAACAGCACAAACTCACTGTCAATCCAGCCTTGCCCGAAGCTGCCCTGCACCAGATACCACTCAACATCGGGGGTCAATGCCAACACGGCCAATTCTGCGCCACCGGGAAGCGTACCGATAACCGTGTACTGTCCACCGGGGCCGCTGCGAACGTTCAAAAAGCCCGTGTTGACCACGATATGCGCCAGCGCATTGGTTACATCATAAGGCACATACACGCCCTGCCCGATGAGATAACTAAACGCACCCGTCGTACCCGGTGTCAGCGTTGCATAATCGAAACCGGGACGATCT
>JACMMD010001206.1 GCA_014379235.1 Anaerolineae bacterium | reverse complement strand
GGCAAGACCCCGGCGCATCTTCGGCAACGTCGCTGCTCGAAGGCTTGTTTCGCAGCATCACCGGACTTTAATCTCCCGTCTCAACCGGTGATCGTCAGCGCTTTGAGGATGGCAAAGATGCCAAAGCCAACGTGCATGACGATGGCCGCCCGCGTTGAACCTGTGTAAGCGCGAATGCCGCCGATCACCAGACCGGCCAGCAGCGGCGCGAATAACCCGTACCATACACCGACCAGTCCTTCTTGCGGCGGCGCGTAAGTCAGCAAATGAGACGTGCCGTAAAGCAGCGCACTCAAAAATAACCCGGCCCAAGCGCCCGTCGCGGCTCTCAGGGCCGGGAACAAAATTCCGCGAAAAACCAATTCTTCCGCAATCGGCTGTGCCAGCACCATCAATAGCACTGCCGCCCCCCATGCGCTGACAGTGCTTTCGCCAAAGGCCAGGTAGTGTAGTTCCGGCGTGGGCAAGAATTGTCCTGTCACGGCGAGGCTGATGAGGTCGAGCAGAATAGCAAAGCCGAGTCCGAGCAGCAGCAAAAATGGCAGCGGCAGCGCAGAGACATTCAAGCGCAAGGCGTCACGATCAACTTGTCTGCGGCGTCCGCTCCACACAAAGGCGATTGTCAAAATCGCGCCGATGATCCAGCCAATCGGCAGCACGTCCGGGCGCAGATCGAGGGTTAGCGCGACACTGTTCGCGGCCTCTTGCCCGACCAGCACCGTGACAGCCACCGTCGTGCCGATGACCATCGCCGCGAACATAGCGATCACAGTGGCGATGGCCGATAACATGCCCCAAGGCGGGGCGGGTTCAAGCTGGGCGATGCGGGCGAAGGTGCGCTGGATCATGAAAATCCTAGTGATAAGTAATGAGTTGAAAGTGGAAAGTATAAAGCTTCCAACCAGTATGCCAGATAATTCCACGCAATCCTAACCCTGTGAATATCCCGTAATCTGCTAACATCTGCTTAACGAGGTTAATGCTGATCGATTCATAAACGATATAAAATGAAAATTGAATGTTGTTACTTTATGGTCTTAATTCAGCAATGCGTTTTTTCATTCACAGTTAATAAGAGGATCGAAGCTCTAACCCACTTTTCGCATTCGCCATGAAATCATAACGTCTTTAGTGATTGAGGCGAGCAACATAAATGAGCGCAACTGACCTGTTAGGCTTGCTGACACAAAGTATCTTTGTGCTGTTAGCCGCGATAACTTTTGTAGATTTTCTGCGCCATCGAGATCGGATACGCGGGAATGTTGCCTTAATGTTCCTGTCGTTAGGTGTCGTCAGCCTCGTGCTGTGGTACAACACCATCACGGGGACGGAGATCGTATGGCTGAGTCTCCTTGCGCTGATTGCTTTTGTTGCACAACCCTATCTGACGCTGCGTCTAGCTCAACATTTTGATACCGCTCCACAGTGGATTCGTCGATTTGGACTCGCTGGTTTTATCATCTCTGCTGTGGGATTGGTGTTGTTCGCAACGACAGCGCCCGGGCCTATAACGATTGTTCTGATTGCGTACTTCATCCTGATCGATGGCTACGCCATGCTGTTTTTCTTTCGGGGAGCGTTTCGTACCACTGGCGTCACCCGTATACGGCTGCGATTTGCGGCGGCTGGCTGCGGATTGCTTGCGGCTGCCTTCTTAATCGCAGGTCTGCAAGCCGTGATTCTGATTCCGCTTGTACAGGAGATCATCGGTCTTCTGAGCCAAATCTCGATTATCCTAGCCGCAGTCGCTTATTATTTCAGTTTCGCGCCGCCGCGTTGGCTGCGGCGTTCATGGCAGTTGGGCGAACTCTATGAGTTTCTGGGCCTGTTAAGCAGCACAAACGTAGTGCAGGTCAATATTAATGAGAAGCTCGGCCAACTCTGCGGCTTTGCAGGTCGCGCAGTTGGCGGCAGCACCAGCCTGACAGCGCTTTGGAGCGAGGCTGACCAACAGTTACAGTTTCAGGCTGTGAACGACAGCCTACCACAATTTGAGCGGCTTATCAGCAGCGACAGCCTTATCGGGCAGGCATGGAAAAAGCGCTCACCAACTTGTATCCGCCGAACCGATCATCTCACTCCCTTTGACCGCCAATTGTTGGATGTGATGGGATCACAAAGCCTACTGGCCACACCTATCATCACCAACGAACACGCATGGGGAATGCTGCTGGTCTTTCTCAAACACGGCAGCTTGTTTGTCGATCATGACCTCGGCATGTTGGCGCTTTTGTCTACGCAATGCGCGATCATATTAGAAAATGACAGCCTTGTCGATGCGCTGCGCGGTCAGGCTTTGCAGCTTGAAGAGAAGGTCAACGAGCGTACTACTGCGCTCCAGGAGAGCGAGGAGCGCTACCGACGTATGATCGAAACGACACAAGAGGGCATCTGGACGACAAGCGCGGATAATAAAAGTTCGTTCGTTAATCGTCGTATGGCGGATATGCTTGGCTGCACGGTTGAGGAGATGCTCGTTTCTACCCCTGCTATGTTTATCGCTGAAAATGGCCCAACGTTCGCTTCGAAGCAAGCAGAGCGCCGTCGTCAAGGCATAAGCGATCAGTATGAGCTAAAGTTCCGTCGTAAAGACAGCTCCGAATTATGGGCGTTGGTCTCCGCAAGCCCGTTACTCGACTCCGATGGAATTTATATAGGTTCGTTAGCGATGGTGATGGACATCACCGAGCGTAAACGGGCCGAACAAGCCCTTCTCGCGCTCAATACGGAACTCGAACAGCGCGTTATTGAACGCACGGCTCAACTCAGCGCTGTCAATAAAGAGTTGGAATCATTCAGCTATTCAGTTTCTCATGACCTGCGCGCACCGTTACGGGCTGCGGATGGATACAGTCAGGCGCTGCTTCAAGACTATAGTGATGTGTTGGACGACGAGGGAAAACACTATCTCCAGCGCATCCGCGACGCCAGCCAGCGCATGGGGCACTTGATCGACGATCTCCTCAAGCTGTCGCAAATAACCCGTCATGAGTTTGAACGACAATCCGTTGATTTGAGTGCCATCGCCAGAGGCATCGCGGATGAATTGCAAGCGCGACAGCCTGAACGCCATGTCGATTGGGTGATCGCAGACGCACTGGTTGAAGATGCCGATAAGCGACTGTTAGGGGTAGCCCTGACGAACTTATTGAGCAACGCATGGAAGTTCACCAGCAAGCGGCCCGTCGCAAGGATTGAGTTTGGACGGACTCAGCAAGCGGGCGAGTTGGTGTATTTCGTGCGCGATACCGGCGCGGGCTTCGACATGGCCTATGCCAGTAAGTTGTTCGGGGCGTTCCAGCGTTTGCATGGTGTCAATGAATTTGAAGGGACAGGTATCGGGCTTGCGACGGTTCAGCGTGTCGTCAACCGTCATGGTGGGCGCATCTGGGCAGAGGGACAGGTCGATACCGGCGCAACGTTCTACTTCACGATTTGAGATGAAAGGCTACAAAATGGAAGTGAATGTTCCAGTTATATTGTTAGTTGAAGATAATCCTGATGACGAGGAGCTAACGCTGCGAGCCTTCCGAAAAAGCAACCTCAAGAACGAAATCGTGGTTGCTCGTGACGGAGTCGAAGCGCTCGATTATTTGCTGGGTACAGGCGCTTATGCGGATCGTGACACGAGCGATGTGCCCTATCTGGTTCTCCTCGATTTGAAACTGCCTAAAATTGATGGGTTGGAAGTCCTGCGACGTATTCGGGCTGATGAGCGCACCAAACTGCTGCCCGTCGTCATTCTTACGTCGTCAAAGGAGCAAGAAGATCTGCTCACCAGTTATCAACTTGGTGCGAACAGCTATGTTCGTAAACCGATTGACTTCAACGAATTCATAAAGGCGGTTAATTATCTTGGCATGTACTGGTTGGTCTTAAACCAGAATCCAAACAAATAGACAACGATTTCTCACGCATCGAACCAGTAGGCTAAGTATTTCCACTCATCCCAATGGCGATAGGTGTCCTGAATCTGCGCTTCGGTGACGGCCTCGCCGTTGAAGTACAAGCGTGATACCAGCGAACGCACTTCGCTGTCCACTGCCAGTTCGCCATAGCGACCAAGAATCATCAGCAGCGTATTAGCCGCGTAATCGCCCACGCCTTTGATCTGCTTGAGTTCCTTCCGCAGTTCTTGCGGCGGCAGGTCGCTGTGCTTGAGCGATTCGAGGTCGCGTTCGCCAGTGACGATTTCACGCGCTAACTGCTGCACATACGGGCCGCGATAACCGAGCTTGAGAACGCCGGTGAATACGGCATCATCGGCGGCGGCAACCTGCTGCGGCGTGGGAAAGGCGCGCAGCTCAGGGTTCGCGGGATAGGGTTCGCCAAGTGTGTTGACGATGCGCTCGACCATGCCAATCGTTTGTCGCCATGTGGTGTTCGTTGTCGTGATGGTTTTCACCACATCCTCGAACAGGGTTGGCGAACGCAGCAGCCGCCCGCGCCCGCTCGACATGCGTTCTTGGAGCGGGGGATGCTGGTGAATACGCTCATAAAATGCGCTGAAATCCTCGTCCAGCTTGAGCATCCAATGAACATTTTGACGAACATCGTCTTGTTCGGCGGTTGTCAGCGGCGTATCTGCCTCGACTTCGATGCGAAGGGTCACAACGTCAGCTGTGTTTTCGGCACTGATATGCAGCAGCGCGACCTTGCCCGTGCCGAGGCATTGAACGTGACGCAGGGCTTGGCGCTCCTTATCCCAGTAGCAGGGCGCAAGCTGCACCCAACCGTGATCGCAGACGCTTTGTGCAAAGTCATAGGGTTTGGCGACGGAAAGTTCTAAAATCATCAATGTATATCCATCGGATAATTCTGTAGGGGCAAGGCGCGCCTTGTCCCTACCTGTATAAAAGAACAATTGTACTGTATCTCTATACTGGGGCTAGAACCATGTCGGAAAAAGTGGTCATCATCGGTGGCGGTTTGACAGGGCTGTCCGCCGCGTGGGAACTGGAAAAGCGGCACATCGCTTATACGCTGATCGAGGTCAAAGGGCGGCTCGGTGGCAGTATCATCAGTGAACGGCGCGGCGGCTTCGTCTTCGACGGCGGGCCGATGACCTTCGAGCGCACCGGCGATTGGTCGTTTTTGGATGAACTTGGTTTGCAGGATGCGTTATATGAGGTAGTTGGTAGGGGCGTTCAATTGAACGCCCCTACCAGTCACGCGGCGTTTAAGGATCGCACGCAAACCCTGACCGATATGCTGGCGCAAAGGCTCACCGATACCGTTATGCTGCGAATGGCCGTGACCAGTCTCGGCACTGTCGGCGGACAATATACCGTCTGCCTAGAGAACGGCCTCGCGCTGACCGCTGGAGCGTTGATCG
>JACMMD010001205.1 GCA_014379235.1 Anaerolineae bacterium | reverse complement strand
TTGAGAAATATCCCGTGTGAATTTTGCGCGGTGATCGCAAAGCGCGCTTTGATCGCTTTGACCTCTGCACTGCCGAGCGCTTCGAGCCTAACCAGCACTTCATCGACTTCCATTGCAGACGCTTTCTGTGTGAACGAATGTTCTACTTCTATTTTAGCGGATATGCTGTCTGCCACAAGCGGCGCAGAGGCGCTACAATCAGCCGCATGGAAGCAAAACCCTCTAGTAATCGCACCCATTTGTATATCGTGTTCGGCATTCTCGCGCTGGCAATCGTACTCACAACGATAAGCCAACGCCGCGCCAGCCTGCCGCGTTTTCGACTCTTAGATTCGAGCGGGCCGTATATCGCCTATCTCGCGCCGTCGGTGCTGGAGGGCAACGAATCGCAAACAACAAATATCTGGATTGATGACCTCTCCTTCGGCGCAAATGAGAACGACGTTTACACCGCGCAGCAGGTGACGTTCATTGTCGGTGACGCGGGCGAAGGCGTTTATGATTTCGCTGTTAGCCCCGATGGTGGACGCATCGCCTACACACAGCCGGAAAGTGATACCCGCGCCTCAGATATTATGCTGCTGGATTTGCGGACTGGCGCGCAGCGAATGTTGATTGACTGCACGGCAAGCAGTTGCAGCGCTCCGACGTGGCATCCAAGCGGCGATTTGCTGGCTTATGAACAAACGCAGTACACCGTCAGCGAACCGGGCGGGCCGATCAGCAACGTGACGCGGGTGATGATCGCTGACCTGCGCGCCGAACCCTTCAGTCTGCGCCCCCTGTTCGATGACGAATCGCGCTTGAGCCGTGCCCCTCGCTGGTCGCCGGATGGACTGCGACTCAGCGTTTACGACCCGATCAATGAAGCCATCGAGGTCTACAATTTCGAGGACGACAGCGCCGTAATTTTCGCTAACGGTTTTGGCGATGTGGGCGTGTTCTCCCCGGACAGCGCCTTGCTTGCCTTTCCGATGGTGGTCGAAAATGTCGGGCCGTTTCCCTTTACGCAGTGGCAAATTGGCGACTTGACCAACGGCGAAGCTGACCCGATTCCGTCGCTTCTATCCGGCGATGTCGCCGCTGCAAACGATGACGCGCTGGCGGCGTGGCGTCCCACTGGGGATGAACTGGCCCTCGCACGACTGACGCTGGATAATCAATCGCAGCGTCAAATCGTGCTGGTGAACATAGCCATTGGCGAGTCGCAGCCCGTGACAACCGATGCAGACTACAGTAACAGCTTCATAATGTGGAACGCGGATGGTGAGCGGTTGTTGATTCAGCGTGTCCCGGCGAACGGCATCGTTTCCGAAGTATGGCTCTATGATTTCGAACGCGGCACGTTGGAACAGGTGGCCGCGAACGCTTATGCGCCGCAGTGGATTGAGTTGCCACTGATGCCTGCGACACCAAATCCGAATTGAAACCCGTGCTCTGAGAAACACGTACACTGATAGTACGATTTCAACGGGTGCCTAGCTGCCGCACTGTTGTATAATTCCGGGCATTATTGCCCAACGGAAGGACGTATCCGCGTGGACATTTCTCGCTCATTTAGCTATATCTTCGATGACAGCGATTGGGTCGGCAAGCTGGTCATCATCGCTGTCATGACGCTACTGACCATTTTCGTGCCTTTGATCGGGCTGATCGCGCTGGCGGCACTGCTGGGCTACGTGGTGGAACTGGCGCGCAACGTGCGCGATGATATTTTGATGCCTCTGCCGCAGTGGGACACCTATGGCGACAAGATCGCTAACGGCGGCAATGTACTGGTGGCATACATCATTTACAACTTGCCTAATTTGTTGATCGCCTGCATGATCTGGTTTGTCCCCTACGCTTTTGGCAGCGGCGGGCAGGACAGCGGCATATCGCTGCTGGTGTGGTGCTGTGCCGGGCCGCTGCTGTTGATCTACAACCTCATCACATGGCCGATGCTGGCTATCGGCTTAATTCGCTATGTGGATACAGGCAAAACGGGCGAATTCTTCCGCTTTGGCGATTTGTTCAGCACGATGAGGGCAAACTCGGGCCTCGTGCTGCGTTGGATTATCTTTAGTTTCCTCGCCAACTTGGTACTGTCGCTGCTGGCGATCATTCCGTGTCTGGGCTGGATCGCTGCTCCGGCGCTGGCCGTGCCTGTGCAGGGTCATCTGGTCGGCCAGCTTGCCCGCGAACTTTCGGGCGCTGGCGGCGACGGCAAGCCCAAGAACAAACCCAAGCGACAGGGGCCGCCGCCACAACCACAGGGACAGCCGCCGCGACCACAAGGGCCGTCGCGTTCGTCTGCGCCGCGTCCGCGCTGACCGCAGTCGAGCTATCTTGAATATGCAAGCGGCGAGACTTTACGCCTATCGGGCGCAGAACTCGCCGCTTTTTCGTTGGGTGCTGGCGTACACAATTGGACTACCTCTCAGCCTGTTGATCGGCGCAGGCGTGGCTGGCGTGGCGCAGGTGGCGGGGCTGATCGGTTTCTTGCTTGGCGGACTGGTGATCGGCGCGGGTATCGGCTTGGCGG
>JACMMD010001204.1 GCA_014379235.1 Anaerolineae bacterium | reverse complement strand
CGAAACCGCCGATGTTGGCAGCCGTCCCGCTGGCGTTTCGTGGGTGGGCGCGTTTGATCTTGCGGGAAATGTGCATGAGTGGACGAACACACTTTACGAGCGCTACCCCTACGACGCCACTGACGGACGTGAAGCTCCTGAGGACATCACCAGCGCGCGCGTGTATCGCAGCAGCCTCAACAGCTACGTCGATTTTGGCGCGAGCCTGCCAGCGCGTTTCCGCGCCACGCCCGACACCCGCGACTGGTTCATAGGCTTCCGCTGTGCGCGCGATGATTAGCCGCGAAAATGCCGCCATCGTCGTCATGTTTGTGCTCGTCAGCCTGTGGAGCATCGCGTTTCAGCCGCAAAACAACGTCAACGGCTACGATGGCATGTTTTACCTGAACATGGCGCAGACGATGGCACATGGGCAGCCCGTGACGGGTCCTGTGCCGTGGATTTACCGCGTCGGCACGCCCTTTTTAGCCGCCATTGTCGCGCCAATAACAGGCGATATGGTTGCGGCGTTCAAGCTGGTAAATATCGCCGCTAGCTTGCTCACCACGCTGCTTTTAGCCGTGTATTTGCGGCGGCATGTGGGCAGCATGTACGCGCGGCTGATCGTGATGTTTTTGTATCTGACGATGTGGCACGCGCCCGTTCGCTTCGCCTATTTTTACCCCACCAGCGTCGATTTTTGGCTGATGGCGTTTGTGCTGGCGGCGCTGCTGCTGGGCGATATGATCCGCGAAAAATATGCTGACGGTGTAGGGGCGCAGCGCGCTGCGCCCCTACTCGTCCTACTTTCAGTCGTGATTTTCGTCGGCGTGCTGTTCCGCGAGGTGGTGGCGGTGTTCGGCGTGGCGGCGCTGTTCATCGGCAATCCGCTGATTTTCGGACACAACCCGACTTATATCCGCCGCATCAACCTCTCTAATTTCGCCAATGTGCTGCCATTTTTAGCCGCCATCGCAGGCATTTTTGTGTCGCACGCGCTCGTCGTCGTCAATCAGGAAGGCTACCCGTACACCTTCGACGGCACGATTTACCTCTGGCTGTACGACAAGCGTTTAATGACCTATTTGCTGGCGTGGTTCGTCGCGTTTGGTCCGCTGCTGGCGTTAGTGCTGTATAACTGGCGGCGCGCCGTAGAGTGGCTTTCGCAGCGGCAGGATGTGGCGGTGTTCGTGCTGGCGATTGTCGTGCTGGCGTGGGTTGGCGGCACAGACACGGAGCGCTTTTTGTATTGGGCGATGCCGATTTTTTATGTGCTGCTGGGCAAGGCGTTGGAAGATCATGGCGCGTGGCTGCGCAGGTCTCAGGTTCTGGTGACGGTGCTGGTGGCAACACAGCTTTTGACGCAGCGCTTTTTGCTGCCAACGCCCGACTTTAATACGCTGACCGAGCCGCAAATTTTCCCGCTGCTGACGGTGTTGGGCACAGATACGGCGTTTGAGCATTTGCAGACGTTTTACAGCACACTGCGCTGGCAAAGCATCAGCTTCGCGCTGACGGTGCAGCATGTGGCGCTGCTGGCGATTTTGCTGCTGTGGATGAGCATCGTCGCGGGACGCTGGAAACATGCGAATAGAGATGAGGGCGAGGGGAATTAAAGTATTCTCCACAGGTGGACAATTAGTACACCTAGCGATATACTACGTTTCATGATATATCGCTAGATGTAATAACAGGGGGGAAGTAATGGATATTCTTGGGAGATTTGCCGAGCCATCGCTGCTCATTCTCGTTAGCTTGGCAGACGGTTCCAAACACGGCTATGCCATCATGCAAGACATCGAGCAAACGATGGCACAGCGCCTTGGTCCGGGCACGCTTTATGGGGCGATAGCACGATTGGAAAGTGCAGGTCTTATCGAAGCCATCAAGAGTCATGATCGCCGCCAACCTTATCGCTTAACTCCAGCAGGTTTAACAGCTTTACGTGATCACATGGAAACTTTACAACGCTTCACACAGGTGGCGGCGGTTAGGTTGTCCAATATATGAATCGGATTATACGCTGGTCACTGCACCTATATCCTCGCGCGTGGCGAATGCGCTATCAAGGTGAATTTCTCGCTATGATGGAACAGTACGAGGCTTCACCCCGCGACGTATTCGATACCGTGATAAACGCTTTGATTGCGCAAATTGAGTCAAATGGAGGTCTAATGTCACCTAACATTGTGCGTATAGCACGGTGGATCTCGGCAAGCTCAATCCTGTTGTTCTCTCTCATCCTATTGTTGTTGACGCAAACGAGTGTCCCAAACCTCGCTCAACCGGAAGTCGCAGGCATCTTTAGAAGCATCGATGGAGCGTGCTGCAACGACGTGACGATCACGTTTGACGTTGTCGAACTCCAACGCAGTGGCTATATCGATTCTGACCTGCTTCTTCACTTCGACGAAGCAAGCTTCCGTGAGCAGATGCAGGTAGGAGATCCTATTTTCTTAACATTCTTCGTTGATCCCCGTCTTCGCCTCTTTGGTGATTCGTCAATTGATCCGCTGGCTGGCGTCCGCTCGGCTGATGATGTGTATCTAGCTGTCGATACGACTCTTCAAGCGGTAGAAGGTCCATTGGACTGGATGACCGTCTTAGGAATGGGCGGCATAGTTGTTTTCTTACTGCTCATCGTGCCCGATTTTTTACGCTTATTGAGCCAACCTCAACCCGATAGAAAACGATTAGCGTAACCTGACGGTGCAGCATGTGGCGCTGCTGGCGATTTTATTGCTGTGGATGAGCATCCTCGCGGGACGCTGGAAAGCGCGAGAAAAAGCACAGGAGGATTAACCGCCAAGACGCCGCCTTGAGTACAAGGTTCGCCAAGAGAAGAAAGAGAATTTGAACACCGAGAGCGCCGAGAAATGGGGGAGATGTAGGGGCAGACCTACATGTCTGCCCGAAAATAGGAATATTTGAACCGCAAAGGCGCAGTGTTGAGTACAACATGGTCGCAAAGAGAAGAAAGAGAATTCCTACAGCGTGCTCATGTTCCCTGACTTCAGGGAGCGCTGTTCAGGCTCGGAGGCGCAGTCAGCACTCTGGGGATGCCCTCCAGCAGTTGGATTTTGCCGTCGAATATTCGGGTGCTAACCATGTCGAAAGCGACATCGGGATAACCATCGTAAATTCGGTCGGTGCCGGTGCGCCCGGTGATCACGGGGAAAACGATCACCCGGAAACGATCCACAAGACCTGCCTTGATAAGCGACCGACACAAGCTGACGCTGCCTAGAGTGGACAACGGTTTATCGCTTTCCTGCTTCATCTTTCGCACAGCCTCGACCGCATCCCCACTGATTAGCTTGGTATTCGGCCAGGGCAGCGGTCCCTCTAACTTCGAGGAAAACACCACCTTAGAGGCAAGAGCAAGCCCGTCCATGCTGTCTGCTTCTTCGCTTGGCAAATCCGATTGAGTCGTGAATCCGTACATCTCACGGTACGTGTTGGCTCCCATCAGGAGTGTGGAGTCGGGTTGTTCGCCGAGCCACTTGAGATATTCGGGACCTTCCAGACCCCACCATCCGGGCCACCCTGTCGCGGCACCGTAGCCATCCAGTGAAGTGATGAAATCTACTAACAGTTCCTGCATGAAAGTTTCTCCTTTTATATCCTCAAGCCCTATCTGCTAGGCTGAGTTAATAACTTTCGGAATGATCTACCATAACTGAGACTGCTTTATGCCCTCACCCTGCGTAAGATAAGTCAAAATACTGCTGCATGAAATCGCACCAATCTTCATTTTGTCGAAGTTCAACATAGCTCGGTGCAGAAGCAGCGAAATCGCGTGGTGTACAGTGTGCAAAAGACTTAAATTCGCGGATCAGGTGCGCCGGATCACTGTAGCCATAGACATCTGCCAGATCCGCTAACGGGATGAATGGATTCACGAGCAATGAGGCTTGGACGCTGCCAAAGCGAACAATGCGGGCATATGCTTTAGGCGAAATAGCCGTGTAATGTTTGAACTGTCGCTCGAATTGGCTGGACGACAGGTGGCTCTGTGCGGCAAGGTCTGCCATGCGGATTTGACCATGAGAGCGATGCAGTAACTGTCCGGCAGTGCGGATTAGCATTAGATCGTGCTTATGCCGATAAGCCGTTTTGCAGACAAATTCCTGATAGCAGGCGATGGCGTCTCCATATCCTCGATGCGTGACAATCCGCGTCAGATCATCTGCAAAACGCTGCCAATCTGCATCAAGGCCGATCACATGCACAGTTGATGGATCAGCATCAATATTCAAGATCGGCTTG
>JACMMD010001203.1 GCA_014379235.1 Anaerolineae bacterium | reverse complement strand
CTGGTTGGGCGCGGCGTTTCTTGCGTAGAGGTCGGGGTTGGCGTTTGCGTCATGGTTTATTGGCCGCCGACACTGTTCAAGAAGCGGCCAGAATTGAGCAGCAGATACGAGATCAACAGGCCGATGATGGTGATGACGACGATCATGGCCAGCAAGATCAACATGCGCGTTAAGAAGCGCGGGTCGCGCAGTCCCTTGAAGAAATCGCGCACGGCGATGACCGCCGCATACAGCGCGATCTTCGTCCGCAGCCCCAACAGCATCCAGCGATAGCGCAGTATCGTGCCCCCTTGCCACATCGGGTTACGGTATTTCAGCATTTCTTCCGACAGCTTGCCTACGCTCAGAATATCGCTGTCCAGCTTGAGCTTACGCTGCCAGTTGGCGCGCTGCTGTGTGGTCTTTTCGACGCGGGTGCGGAACGACAGCATATCCTCACGCCAGCGCATCATCTGCGGCATGACGCTCTGCTGAACCAGATCGGTGTCGGCCTTCCATGTGGACATGGCCGCCTGTGCAGCGCGAATCTCGGCGCGCTCGTCGTCGAGTTCCGCGCCCGTATCCGCGATATGCTCTGGTAGGGATTTCAGCTCGAAGTCCGTCATGCGCGAACCGCCAAACGAATGCGGGCGAACAACGAAAATACGGGCGAGGCATGCCTCGCCCCTACACCAACCATTTGTAGGGGCGACACATGTGTCGCCCGAATTGACACAATAGAACTGAGGGTCAGTAAATACATCGTTTAGCGTCCGCTCAAATCATCGCGCAGGCGTCCGAGTTCGTCCTGCAAGCGTTCGTGCGTGTTCTGCAAATCGGACACGGTGGATTGTATACGGCTGATGGCATTCTCGCGGCGTTCTTTGGCGACCTCGATGGCGTTGGTGACGCGGTTGAATTCGTTGATGGTGTTCAGTTCGAGCCGTTCGCGCTCGGCGTCGGTCTTATCGAGCGAGGCTTGCGCTTCGGTGGCGATCAATTGAATGGCTTCGTAGTAACGGCGCAGCTTGGCCATTTCGCTGCTGATCTTCTGTGCGTCGTCGGTGAACGTTCGGGCCGCTTCGGTGAGCGCGTTGAACACGTCCGACAGCGTTCGCAGCAGCTTGGCGGCATCGTCGCCCATCGTCTGCTTGACGCTGGCGCTGACTGTCGCAAAGCGCCCTTCGACGGTTTGCGCTTCGGCTTCAAGATTACGCTTCAATTCAGACTGGGCCACTGTGTCGGCCATGCCCGCGATGAACGCCTCGACACCGACCTTATCCAGCAGGCGCAGATTTCTGTTCATCCAGCCGATGACGTGCGGCGTGTTCACGGGCGCGAATTGGTCGCGGTCTAGCAGCATCACGAACACATCCTCACGATACTGCGGCACACCGTCGAACACGTAAATCGGGCGCTGTGGGACGGACTGCTGCCCACCGTTCCACTGTTTGCCTGTGACCGTTCGCAGATAATCATCCATCGTGCTGACTTCCCAGCTATGGAACGACGGCTCTAGGCGTGAGCCATAAGGCACGAACACAAAGGCCTCGTTCTCATAGGTCGTATAATGCTGCGCCCACAGCGGATCAAGCCAGAACTCGATGCGCTCTTTTTCGCTGTCGCCCCACCAGATGAGCGGGTCGAAGTCGTGGCGCGGCAGATCGTTGGGAATCCACAGAAAATGCAGCCCAGACTTGTGACCCTCGTTGGGCGCTTGATAGGCGTACAGAATGTCCGGCAAATGAATGGGCGAATAGGTTCGCAGGAAATCGACCAACACGGGTAGCTGTGCCTGCGTGAAGCGATACAGGCGCGGGCGTGCTGGCAGGTTAAACGCCAGTTCACTCAGGCGGCGCTCAAGGTCTTCCTGAATACCTTTGAGCCGCTCGTATTCCTGCTGATCGTAATCGGTGTAGCTGGACGGCGCGAGATACAACCGATAGCCGCGCGTATCATCGACTTCAGCGATGCGGGCACGCAGCTTGTTGAGTTCGGCGGCGCTGTTGGCCAACTGCACATACTCGAAGTTCTCGACGGTGATCGTCGGTGCGACTTCGTAGGACTCGCTGAAAGCGACATCGCCTAAATACAGCAGGCGGTTTTTGTCGGAGATGGCCGCCAGTGTTTCAGCCGCTTCGGGCAGCGGCGGGAAGCCGAACAAATCCGGCGCTGTCGCCAAAATCTGACAGAAATAGCCGAGCGCTTCGGCGTTGGGGCGGATGCCGTCGGGCAGGAAAAAAGCGACGGTACGATCCGCAATGTCTACATGGAAGCAGTCCAATAACTGACCGTCCGCGAAGCCATCGGTGACGTGCTGCATCTCGAAACCCGATTGGCGCAGTTCGTCATCTTTGACGTAAAACAACGTGTAATTTGCGGCGGATTTCGCACCGTTGACGCTGACAGTGGCGATGCGAAAGCTGGTCGCCAAACGCAAGCGCCGCGTGATGTCGGTCTCGCGCTCAAGGTCGGGGTCATCGGCGATCATCAAAAATTCGTCGTCACGCGGGCGGGCGATATGCCGTTTGGCGGCGATGTTGGTTTCAGCATCTACCGCCGCCTGCGAGTCGTAGCGGCTTTTGAGCAGCGATGGAAAGGCTGGCAGCAGCGGCGCGAAGCCTTCCGCCGATGGGCTGATCTCCGGCTGACCTTTGATGATCGTGCTGTACAGCGCGTGGAACGTGCGTAAGCCGCTTTCGAGTGCCCGCAGTTGGGCATTTTGCGTCGGGTCTTCGAGCGCGATGGCGAAGGTCGCATCGCTCATCAGCGCCGCCGAAGTCCTGAGCGCCATGTAGCCGAGCAGTTTTAACTGTTCTGGTTGGTTAGCGAACTGCATCACGAACTCCGCCAGCAGTCGCAGCGCGTCGGCGGAGTTCAACCCGGGATAGACGACGTAACGTTTAGCGGACACGCTGTAACCCTTCCGTCGCGGCATCCATCCATGCGCTGACCAACGCTCCGGCTTTGCTG
Organism: Anaerolineae bacterium; assembly: GCA_014379235.1. Taxonomy (GTDB): domain Bacteria; phylum Chloroflexota; class Anaerolineae; order Aggregatilineales; family Phototrophicaceae; genus JACMMD01. The sequence goes on along the minus strand of JACMMD010001203.1, from coordinate 965 downwards.
GCGATGTCCTGATCGTGGATGTGTTCGAGGTTGTGGCGCTCCGCCGCGTAATCGCTGGCCCAATCCCATCCCGGCTGGTCGATCTGTTCAGGCACGTAGTTCACCGTCAGCGCTTTGACTCCCGGTAGCGATGCGCGCCACGTCAGTTCCGTCGCATAGTGCAGCGGATTGGCGGCTGTCGTTTTCTGCTCGATGTTCCAGGCGGCGGGCAAGAACATCACCAGATGCACATAGCGATACTGCTCCATCGAGATCGGTGAATCTTCAAAGGCGCGGGGGCCGACTGCACCTTGAGTCTGCTTTTTAGGCGTCCACGGCCCGTCGTCATTGGGCTGGTGACGCCAGCCGCCGTACTCGCGCTGTGCCTGCCACACGTCCTGACTCCAGCGCTGGAACGCTTCTAACGGTGAACCGGACGCGGGCTTAGTGTACTGCGGCAAATTGCGATAGGCGGCGCGGCGGTCAAAATAATCCGGCAGCCAACCGCTGCGATTGAAGAACGCAAAGCGAAAGCGATCTGTATCGGGCGCGGGCAGTCGTTCGATAGGCAGCGCCATATCACGGGCGATGAAGGCCTGTGTGCGGATGGCGTCGAAGGCGTTACCCTCGACCCAGCGTATTTCGCTCTTGACGCGGTTGGTCTCCGACAGCAGGTGAACGAAGCGCTTCACGAAATCCAGCCAGCACGACTTGATGAAAATGCCGCTGGCAGCATCGCTGACTTCATGCGGGCATATTGCCACCAGCAGCACGTCGCGCAGTTCGATGGGATGCGGCGGGCGCTTGGTGGCCATGAAACCTGTGTTATACAGGCGGTCATACAGCATGATATCGGGGTAGATCAGTTCAGTTTGCAAAATGCGCTGGAGTTCTTCCAGATTGCGCGTGATGCGGATGCCGTCAACGCCCGCGTTGGGATAGCGTGGGTCAACGATTTTGTGCTGCGTCGGCTGCGAGATGCGCCG
>JACMMD010001202.1 GCA_014379235.1 Anaerolineae bacterium | reverse complement strand
ATCCTGCCGGGGTTCGCCAACCACCCTGATATCATCCGCCGCTTTGAGGCCGAGGCGCAGATCGTCGCCCGTCTCGAACATCTGCACATCGTTCCACTGTATGACTATTGGCGCGAACCCGACGGCGCGTATCTGGTGATGCGCTGGCTGCGCGGTGGGAGCTTGAAAGATGCGCTCCAACGCAGCGGCGCTTATGATCTGGAGAGCACAGCCGCCCTGCTCGATCAGATCGCGACGGCGCTGGCGGCGGCCCATCGCAGCAGTGTGATTCACCGTGACCTCAAGCCGGGGAATATTCTGCTCGATGAAGATGGCAACGCTTACTTGGCGGACTTCGGCATCGCCAAAGACCTCGCCGCCGCTAAGGACAGCACCACACAGTCAGACGCGATCATTGGTTCACCGGATTACTTATCACCGGAACAGGCGCGCAGCGAAAACGTCACACCGCAGACCGATATTTACAGCCTCGGTGTCGTACTCTACGAAATGCTGACCGGTCAGCACCCGTTCCCCAATCTGTCGCTTGTCGAGCGCCTGTACAAGCACCTGAGCGAACCGCTGCCAGCGATTGATAGCCTGCCGCCGGATGCGCGTGATGCGATCAACACAGTCATTCAGAAGGCGACGGCCAAGAATCCGGCGCATCGTTATAGTGACGCGCTGGCATTGGCCGCAGCCTTCCGCGAAGCCAGCGCCAGCGTCATACAGGCATCGACTAAGACGCCGGACGCAGCAGTCATCGAACGGCTGTCCGCCCGCGAACACGAAATCCTGCGCGCCATGATCGAAGGACGCTCCAACAAGCAAATCGCGGCGCAGCTTTTCGTCACCATAGCGACGGTGAAGTGGTACATCACCCAGATTTATCGCAAGCTCGGCGTTCGCAGTCGGATGCAGGCCATCATCCGCGCCCGCGAGTTAGATTTGCTGTCGCTCTCTAACAATGCGGCAACGCTCCGCGATGTCGGTGAACTCGACGGAGCCACGCGCTTACCGACGGAAAACTTTCAGCCGGACAACCCGTACAAAGGGCTGCACCCTTTTCAAACCGCCGACTTTAACGATTTCTTCGGACGCGAAAAGTTGGTCGAGAAGCTCATCCGGCGTATGGGCGAAAGCGGCCCGGAGATCGTGACGCGCTTTCTGGCGATCATCGGGCCGAGCGGCAGCGGCAAGTCCAGCGTGGTTCGGGCAGGCTTGATTCCGGCGCTATGGCGCGGCGATATCTCCGGTTCGGAAAAGTGGTTCATCGTCGATATGCTGCCGGGAGCACGTCCATTGGATGAACTCGAAGTCGCGCTGACACGGGTGGCGACCACGCCTATCGCGGCGGGAAGTTTGCGCGAACATCTGTCGCGGGATAAATACGGACTGCTGCGCGCCGCCAATCTGATTTTGCCCAACGCCAGCGATGGCAGTGAACTCGTGCTGGTGCTGGATCAGTTCGAGGAAGTGTTCACGCTGCTGGATGATGAAGCCGCCCGCGCTCATTTTCTCAGCTTGATCTATACCGCCGCCGCCGAACCGCGCAGCCGTGTTCGCGTGGTGATAACCATGCGTGCCGACTTCTATGATCGCCCTTTGAACTACCCCGATTTTGGCGAACTGGTTCGCAGCCGCATGGAAACGGTACTGCCACTCGGAGCGAACGCGCTCGAACGGGCCATCAAAGGGCCGGCGGAACGTGTCGGTGTCACCTTCGAAGACGGACTGGTGGCGCGCATCGTGGACGAAATGCACTATCAGCCGGGAGCGCTGCCGCTGCTGCAATACGCCCTAACTGAATTGTTCGAGCGGCGGAAAGGCCGACTGCTCACACACGAGGTCTATCAATCTATCGGCGGTGCGGTTGGAGCGCTGGCCCAACGCGCCGACGACCTGTATCAAGAGTTCAGCCCTGAAGGGCAAGCCGCCATTCACCAGATGTTCTTACGGCTCGTGACAATCGGTGAAGGCACGGAAGATACGCGGCGGCGCGTTCGCCGTTCGGAACTATTGGCGCTGGTGGCTGACCCCGACGTGATGGACGACGTGATCGACACCTTCGTGGAATATCGCTTGCTGTCACTAGATAATGACCCGATCACCCGTGCCCCGATTGTCGAGGTGGCGCACGAGGCCATCTTACGCGAATGGGAGCGCTTGGGCGTATGGCTCAACGAGAGCCGCGGCGAAATCCAACTTGAACGCCAGCTAGACCACGCTGCCGTAGACTGGCTGACGGGCGAAAAAGATGTCAGCTTTTTACTACGCGGCACGCGCTTGGAACAGTTTGGCACATGGGCGATGTCCACCGAACTCGCGCTGACGCAGCACGAGCGAGATTTCTTGCAAGCCAGCAGCGCCAACGATCAGCGAGAAAAGGCGGCTGAACAGTCGCGCCAAGT
>JACMMD010001201.1 GCA_014379235.1 Anaerolineae bacterium | reverse complement strand
GCTTGTTCGGTAAACGTATCACGGGCGAGTTTTTTCTAGAGTTCACCGCCGCGAATGGAATGCACGCCTGCAATTATCTGCTCACCGTCGATATGCCCATGAACCCCGTTCCCGGTTATACCTACGCTAATTGGGAGATGGGCTACGGCGATTTCCACTGCGTTCCCGATCTGGAGACGCTGCGAATGGCGACATGGCTGGACAAGTCGGCGCTGGTGATTTGCGATGTGGACGACGAAGCCGCGCATGGGCCGGTCAATGTCGCGCCGCGTTCGATCTTGCGGCGTCAGCTTGAGGCGGCGGCGCAGATGGGACACAAAGCGCTGGGCAGTTCGGAGCTTGAATATTTCATCTTCAAAGAGACCTATGACAGCGCCCGCGATAAAGGTCACCAGAACCTGAAAACTTTCGGGGCGTATATCGAGGACTATCATATCTTGCAGGGCACACGCGAAGAAGTCATCAACGCCGCTGCTCGTAAGCACCTATCATCAAGTGGCGTTCCGGTGGAGTTCAGCAAGGGCGAATGGGGCCCCGGCCAGCACGAACTCAACGTGCGCTATGCCGAACTGCTGACGATGGCAGACCGCCATACCATCTTCAAGCAGTGTTTGAAAGAGATCGCGGAGAAGAACGGCCTCGCGGTCACGTTCATGGCCAAGTACGACGAAAACTACGCGGGGTCGAGTTCGCATCTGCACATCAGCCTGTGGGATCAGGCCATTAAAACCAACGTGTTCGCGGGCGATCAAGCCTTCGGGCCGGTGCAAGGCTCGGATTTGTTCCGCTGGTTTCTTGGCGGCTGGATCGCTCACGCCCGTGAGATGATGCCCTTCTACGCGCCGAATATCAATTCGTACAAGCGCTATCAGGCGGGGTCATGGGCGCCGACCAGCCTCGCGTGGAGCTTCGACAATCGCACGGCGGGCTTTCGCGTGGTCGGTCATGGCCCATCGCTGCGTATCGAGTGCCGCGTTCCCGGCGCGGATGTGAACCCGTATCTGGCGTTCGCGGCGTCGTTGGCATCGGGACTGGATGGTATCCGCAACCAGATCGAACCGCCGGAGATTTTCACGGGCGATGTGTATACGGCGGCCAAGCTGCCGCAGGTGCCGCGTACCTTACATGAGGCGATTGGCGCGCTTGAAGGCAGCGCGTTTGCCCGCGAAGCGTTCGGCGCGGACGTGATCGAGCATTACCTGCACTTCTTCAAATCCGAGCAAGCCGCTTTTGACCGCGCCGTGACGACGTGGGAGCGCGCTCGTTATTTTGAGCAGATATAGCTGTCAGTGGTCAGTTATCAGTTCTCAGTAAAACAAAAACTGACGACTGATAACTGACCACTTTCTACTTCAAAGGAGCAAGGAAATCACTATGCGGTTAAAAGATAAAGTTGCCCTTATCACAGGCGCGGCACAGGGCATCGGGCGAGAGACGGCGCTGCTGTTCGCCAGCGAAGGCGCTCGTGTCGTCGTCGTTGATGTCAACGACGAGGGTGGTCAGGAGACAGTCGATAAAGTGCGCGATCATACAGGTGAGGACGCGGCGATTTACGTCCATGC
>JACMMD010001200.1 GCA_014379235.1 Anaerolineae bacterium | reverse complement strand
TCGCCGCGAAAATCTACGCCTATATCTCAAGCAGATGGCCGAAATCCAACCGCGTGTGCTGATGGTTGGCGAAGCTCCCGGCTATCGTGGGATGCGCCTAACCGGAATCCCCTTCATGAGCGAGTATATGCTGCTCAACGGACTGCCTGCGTTAGGGTTGTTCGGCCCGGAGCGCGGCTATCGCAAAACCGAAGAAACCGAGCGCGCTGGCAAAGAGCAAAGCGGCACGATCCTCTGGGGGATGCTTGCCGAGTTCCGGCCTGTGCCGCTGTTGTGGGGCGCGTTTCCGTTTCATCCGCATAAGCCCGACGATGCGTGGTCGAACCGTGCGCCGACGACGGGCGAACTGCTCGTCGGTCAGCCCTTTTTGCGCGAGATGATTCGCCTGTTTCCAGTGGAGAAGATCATCGCCGTTGGCAACAAGGCTGAAGAGTCACTGGGACGCATGGGCGTAGACATTTCGGGTAAGGTTCGGCATCCGGCGCAGGGCGGCAAGAACGATTTCGTGGCCGGCCTGCGTTCGGCGCTGGCGGAATATAGGCGGTAGCCGTTAGCGGTTAGCTTTTTGCTGATGGCTGACAGCTTAAAGGGGCGAATATATGACAAGCATCGGCATTATTGGTACAGGCAAAATGGGTACTGGCTTGGGGCGCGTGTGGGCCGCTGCCGGAAATCGAGTGTTCTTCGGCTCACGCGATGCAGATAAGGCCAAGGCGTTAGCAGCGGAAATTGGCTTCGGGGCACGAGGTGGTACATTCGAAGACGCGGTTGATCACAGCAATATCAGTGTGTTGGCCGTGCCCGGATTTGCAGCGGAGAGCGTGGCACTGGAATTGGCTGGCAATTTGAGCAATGAACGCCTCATCGACCTGACCAATCCGATGTCGCAAACGGGATTCGGGCTGTCGGTTGGCACGACGACCTCGATGGCCGAGATCATCGCTGACCATACGAAGGCATATGTCGCCAAGGCGTTCAATACCATCCACTATCTGAACTTAGAGAATCCCGTTATTGACGGGATACGAGCCGACGTTTACTACTGTGGTGATGACCCTGCCAAATTCATCGCCAAGCAATTGATTATCGACGCCGGTTTCGAGCCTGTTGACTGCGGGCCGTTGCAGGCGGCGCGCTATATCGAACCGCTCGCGGGGCTGTGGATACACCTCGCGTTCGGCATGGGCGGCAAGCGCGAAACGGCCTTCAAGCTGTTGGGTCGCTGATCGCTCATGCTAATTCTTGAAGCTATGGGCGATCCGAAAGTTAAGTTCACGTTCGGTATCGCTGAACCGGGTCGCCCCTACCTGCACTAATCCCTCGACTTTTTTCCATGCCGTTGAACTGTGTTCCGCGCAGATCGTGCCACTGCGAGGGAAATTGGCATTAAGATAAATCTTATACAAAGCGATTATATTCAATACAAATGAAGCTGTAGGCGGGCCTCGAGATTGCCCGTTAAAGAATGGGGTGTGTGATGAGCGCTCAAAATCCGAGTTATTCGAAAACAGACGAGAAAATTGAAGGGACGCTGTTCGGTCAGGACATCACGTTCCGTTATTCCCATACGGCGATTGCTTATGCGATAGTTTTCCTGCGCGTGGCGCTCGGTTGGGTGTTCTTTCAGGCCGGCGTCCAGAAGATATTGAACCCTGAATGGACGGCGGCGGGCTACTTAACGAACGTGCCCGAAGGTAACCCATTTATGTCGATGTGGGCCAGCTTTGCGGGTAATCCGGTGATTGATTTCCTCAATGCATGGGGCGCGGCCCTGCTCGGTATATGCTTGATTCTGGGCCTGCTGGTTCGTTGGAGCGCGTTCTGGGGCGCGGTGATGATGCTATTCTACTGGGCAAGCGGGCTTGAAGGCGGACTGACGCAGGGGCTGCCCGTAGCGAACGGCTGGATCGTGGATGAGCATATTATCTACGCGCTGCTGCTGTTCGGGCTTGGCGCGATTGGCGCGGGGCGAGTGCTTGGGCTGGATAGGCTTGTCGAGCAGTGGCCCATCGTGAAGAACAACTCGTGGCTGCGTGTGTTTTTGGGGTAGTTTGTGATCGTGGTTCGGTCTCTAGCCGGAGACTTTATTCTCCGGTTTTTGTTTATATAATTTTGTTCGGGGATTGAAATCCCCGGCCAGAATGCAGAAATCAAATCATGATTACCGTATATCGAGTGAGACCATTTCATAGGTATCTGGTGGAATGGGTTCACCATGATCTATAGCATCATCAATCCAAAGTTGAATAGTTTCTTTGATATTGGCGAGTGCTTCCTCGCGTGTTTCGCCCTGACTATGGCAGCCGGATAAGCTAGGACAACTGGCGCACCAAGCGCCATCTTCATCAGTGTAAACAAGTACCTGTCGCATAATTCCTCTCCTATCTTCGCTAAAATTCTACGCTTGGCGGCCCTTCTTCGCCAGCAATCCTCTATATAAACTGTCAAGGTCGCTGACGAGGCGATCTATGCCATAACGATCTAACATCAAGCGTTGCGCTTCGACTCCATCGGGCGGCTGTTGCAATGCGGCGATAATCGCGTCAGCCAGCGCGTCCGCATCGCCTGATGTGACCAGCGCGCCCAATGCGCCGCCATCCAGCAAATCGGGCACACCGCCGACCCGCGTCGCCACCACCGGACAACGCGCCGATAACGCCTCGATGATCGACACAGGTGTCCCTTCGTTGAGACTGCTAATCACCAGCGCGTCCATATCGGCATAAGCAGGCGCGAGGTCTTTCTGCCAGCCCGTGAAGGTGATCGCTTCTCGCAAACCGAGCGCGGCGGCCTGCGCTTCGATGTGCGTTCGCAGTTCGCCATCGCCAATGATGACGAAATGCGCGTTCGGCTGCTGTGCTTTGACCTTCGCCGCCGCTTGCAAAAACAGTTCGTGATTTTTGACGGGCACGATACGTCCGACGATGCCCACTAAAGTTGCATCCGGCGCGATGTTCCACGCGGCACGGAACGCTCCAATTTTGCGCGGCGCATTGGCAAACGGCGCTAAATCCAAGCCGAGCGGCAGCACCGTGATTTTGCCCTTGCGCGTGATACGATAGGTGTCGGCGAGTTCGCGGCGCAGTCCTTCAGTCAATGTGATGATCGTGTCCGACAGACGCGCCGTGATGCGTTCGAGCGTGATAAACACCTGCGTCATGCCCGCGCCGAAATAGCCATGAAAGACGTGGCCATGGAAGGTATGCACAACCACTGGAACACCCGCCAAGCGTGCTGCGATGCGTCCCACAAAGCCAGCCTTAGCCGTGTGTGTATGCACCACGTCCGGCTGCAATTGTTTCATGAGTTGATACAGGCGATAGATGATTATCACGTCACGTAGAGGATGAAGCGAACGCCCCAACGTCGGCATGATGATCGGGTGAACGCCGCGCTCCTC
>JACMMD010001199.1 GCA_014379235.1 Anaerolineae bacterium | reverse complement strand
TCAATCGCATGAAAGCCAATCACGCCGGCCAGTTTGTCCCGATACCAGATGCCAACCTGAAAACCGTTGTTATCCGCAAACTGCTGCTGTGTCAATTTAATGAACGACTGCATGTCGGCGGCGCTTTGTGTCCCATCGAGCCATGCCATCCACTCCCGCAGATAAGCGCGATTGTGATCGATCAGCACGAACAGTTCTGCGGCATGGTCGTCCTCGAACAAGTTTAGGGTTGTTTCGTCATCTATTGGAAAAGTAAACATTGAGCAGCTCGGCCTCGTCAATGGATGCTGTCCATTAACAATAACAGAAATTGGGGAAACATTGCGAATTTGTGGATGGGGCAATTAGCGGTTAGCTTGTCAGCGACGAGCGAAAACAAGTACAGCGTACCGAGTGAAGAAGGTACGAATTACTCCAACGCATCTGGGGGCGTTCAACTGAACGCCCAAATGAGCTAGAGGTTAATTGCTAACTGCTATCCGCCCAATACCATATTCCGCACGGCGGCGATGGCGGTTTTGAGCGCGGGATCGCTGCCTAGATCGGCTTCGACCTTGTTGCAGCCGTGAATGACCGTCGTGTGGCTGCGCCCGAACGTATCGCCGATCTGCGAGAGCGAGGCGTCGGTGAGTTCCCGCGCAAGGTACATGGCGATCTGACGGGCGGTGTTGATGGCGTGTGTGCGTTTCTTGCCTGTGAGATCGTCGGCGGGCAAACTGTGATGCTTGGCGGCGGCGGCGACGACTTGCTCCAGCGTAGGCTTGCGGCCATGCTGGCGCGGACGCTCGAAGCGTTCCAGCACCGATTGCGCCGATTGCAGCGATAAGGGGCGCGTCGTCAGGTGAGCCTTCGCCACGACCTGATTGAACACGCCTTCCAACGAACGAATGTTGGATTGAGCGCGCTCGGCCATCATCTGAACCACTGAGTCGGGCAGTTCGATGCCACGCTCATTGGCCCACATATTCAGAATAGCGATGCGCGTTTCGTACTCCGGCGGCTGCACATCGACCACCAACCCACCCTCGAAGCGCGAACGCAGGCGATCTTCCAGCGTTTTGAGTTCACGCGGATGGCGGTCAGACGCGAGGATCACCTGTTTATTGAAGGTGTAGAGCGCGTTGAACGTGTGGAAGAATTCTTCCTGTGTACTCTCTTTGCCGGAGATGAACTGAATGTCATCGACCAGCAGCACATCGGTAGAGCGATACTTTTCGCGGAACATGGCCGTGCTGCGCTGGCGAATAGCGTGAATCAGATCGTTAGTGAAGGCTTCCGATGGGATGTAAAGAACGCGCATCCCTTTCGACTGGCAGACGTGAGCGATGGCTTGCAGCAGGTGCGTTTTGCCCAGTCCAACGCCGCCGTAAAGCAGCAGCGGGTTGTAGGTGCTGGCCGGGTTCTCCGCGACTGCCATTGCCGCTTCGAGCGTCATGCGGTTGGCTTTGTTGGCGACGAAGCGCTCGAACATGAAGCGCGGGTTGAGTTCGCTTTCAGGCAGGTCAGGATGCTGCGGGCGGCTGATATGCTCGTGCAGAGAGCTGCTGCCATAAGACTCGGTGTCTTCTTGTTCCGCCAGCAGCCGGAAAAGCGGCATATCG
>JACMMD010000129.1 GCA_014379235.1 Anaerolineae bacterium | reverse complement strand
GAAGCGCATGGCTGGCAGATGCCGCCCAAAGACACGCTGCCAACGGGCAATGATCTGGTTGACCGCTTTATGCTGCCATTTTCGAACCTGCCACAGGTTCTCGACACGCTCCATCTAAATGCGAAGGTCGTCGCAATCAGCCGCCGCAACATTGACAAGATGAAAGATGCCGGACGAGACGATGCGCCGTTCGTCCTACACGTTGTCTACGGCGATGATAATGAAGCATTGGTTGAAGTGCGGGCAGTTATCGACGCTTCGGGAACGTGGCATCAGCCGAATCCGCTCGGCTCTGGTGGTTTGTTCGCCGTTGGTGAAAAACGTCAGGCACAGCATATTGTTTACGGTATACCGGATGTCACTGGCAAACATCGTCCGCGATACGCTGGCAAACGGGTGATGGTGGTTGGCAGCGGTCATTCAGCGATCAATGCGCTGCTTGAATTGGCAGAACTGAAACGCGATCAGCCACAGACTGAAATCTATTGGACGATGCGCGGCACGAACTTGCAGCGTGTCTATGGCGGTGGCGAAGATGATGCGCTGCCTGCTCGTAGTCGGCTTGGTACACGCATTCAGGGACATGTTGACGTGGGTACTATTCAGATGGTGTCGCCGTTTAGAATACGTGAAATCGCGGAAACCATCGGCGGCATCGACGTGATCGGTGAAACGCCGTATGGGTTGGAAACGCTGCAAGTCGATGAAATTATCGCGGCGACAGGAGCGCGTCCTGATCTCGACATGCTGCGCGAACTACGGCTCGAACTGGACTCGTCACTAGAGAGTACGCGCCAGCTAGGCCCGATGATCGACCCGAACATTCATAGCTGCGGCACGGTACGCCCGCACGGTGAAGCTGAACTGCGCCACCCTGAGAAAGATTTCTACATCGTTGGCATGAAAAGCTATGGACGTGCGCCGACGTTCTTACTGGCGACAGGTTATGAGCAGGTGCGCTCAGTCGTCGCAGCGCTGGTAGGCGACTTCGAAGCAGCGCGGGAAGTCCATCTCAACCTGCCGGAAACAGGGGTATGCAGCAGCGATCTGGTAGACGGCGGCGGGTCATGTTGCAGCACGACTAGCACCAGCGCTCAACCTGCTCTTTTGTCACTGGCATCTATTCCGGTAAATGGTGTTCTGCAATCCGTTAGACTGCAAACTGTCGGGTTGCAAGTTGCAGCGCAAGATTGTGGCTGCGACGATGACTGCTGCGGTGATGGCATCCGTTCGACGAGCTGCGGCTGTGGCAGCGACTGCTGCTCGTAACCCGCATCATTTATCAGTATTCAATCGGGGTCTACATCGTAGACCCTTTTGTCTGTTCGAGCGGGAAAAGCGAGCCTTCATGCGGGACAGCGACAACAAGCCGCGCCAGAAACTCTACTATGGCTGGTATATCACGCTCACGTTGGCGCTCACCGAGACGATCTCGTGGGGCATCATCTATTATGCGTTCACCGTTTTCATCACGCCGATGGAGACCGAATTGGGTTGGTCACGGACGGAGTTGACAGGCGGGTTTTCGTTAGCGCTGCTGGTGGCAGGGGCGATGGCCTTTCCAGTTGGTACATGGATTGACCGTCATGGCCCGCGCTTGCTGATGACCACAGGTTCGATTCTCGCCAGCGTGTTGATCGTCGCATGGTCGCAGGTCACGGACAAGACAACCTTCTATCTAATCTGGGCGGGCTTGGGTGTGTGCGCGGCGGCGGTGCTATATGAGCCTGCGTTCGCCGTTGTCGCCAAATGGTTTGTAACCAAGCGCAGCCGAGCGTTAGCGATCATCACCTTTGCCGCAGGGCTGGCAAGCACGATCTTTATCCCGGTGTCAGACGCGCTGCGTGTAGCTGTCGGTTGGCGTGATGCGGTGCTGATCTTGGGAATTTTTCTCGCCTTGACGACGATTCCGCTTCATGCGCTTGTTCTGCGCCGCCGCCCTGATGATCTGGGATTGCTGCCGGATGGAGATGACCATTCGACATTTGCAGTGCGGCCCCGCTTGAGAGGGTTGTCACTTCATACAGCAGTCCACAGCCGATTCTTCTGGCTGCTGACCCTCGCTTTCAGTTTCGCGGCGCTGTCTTCGGCGGGGATTCGCGTTCACTTTATTCCACTGCTGATCGATTCGGGCATCGACCCCAGCGCCGCCGCCATCGCCTCCGGTTCAATTGGTTTGATGCAGGTGGTCGGGCGGGTAATTTTCGCGCCTCTCGATTCGCGGCTTTCAATTCGTGTCATGGTGTGCGGGGTGTTCGCCTTGCAAACGGCGGCCACGTTTGCGCTGTTCTTTGGGCCGTCGTTGTGGGCGGTTGGTCTATTCACGGTGGTGTTCGGCGCGGCTTATGGCGCTCAAACATTGGCCCGAGCGTCAGTCATTGCAGAGATATTTGGCCCCTCACACTATGGGCGTATATCCAGTGTGATGGCCATATTTTTAACGCTGGCCGGAACGGCTGCGCCTGTTGGAGCGGGTCTCATCCATGACCATTTCGGCAGTTATGAGCTAGTGCTGTGGCTGGTCGTGATTCTCGGCGTGAGTGCGGCGGGCGTGATGGCATTTGCGCGGCCAACGACTACCGATGCAGTTGAGGTTGATGGTCATGCCGCGCCTGTAAACTCCTAATCACTCTCTATATCCAGCATCTGACCAACACCTGTTTGATGCCGTGCCTCAATGGGTGTGAGGATGCCGATCAGTGTGAATAATCCGCAGGTCATATCTCCAATTGGGGTGGGGAAACGCATCGGCCCGCTCCCGGCGCGCCTGTTATCGCCATCACGCCGGATTCGCCTTGCGATACAAGCGATAATTAGAGTGCTGAAAGCACCAACAACTCGCTTTCAGCCAAATCTCGCTTGAGCAAATCGCTTTGTTCCGGCGTAAGGGGTCGGTTGGGTAAACGCGGGTTTCCACAATCGAAACCGAGCATCGCCATTGCAAGTCGCAGCGCGCCTGCAAATCCTGCTCCAATGAGTAAATCCGTCACGCAGTTGGCGCGCATCTGCAACACAAGGGCATCTTGAGGATTTCCAGCATTCACTTGGCGATGGATTTCGCGGTAGAGGCCAGCCATGACGTTGAGGGTTGAACCAATGTTGCCTTTTGTTCCCATCATCGCCGCGAACACGGTTTGCTCATCCATCCCCGAAAAGATCGACCAATCGTCATCTTTCCCTAAACCGATTACATGATGCAGTTCATACATGTTTGGCCCGGTGTATTTTGCTCCAATGACATTGGTTATCTGCATCAGTTCACGCATCAGAATAATGGCATCCACACTGCGTCCATAGATGTAAGGCAGCAGGGGAAGGTTATTTACGGCAGCGGTAATTGCTTTGAAATAAACAAAGATATCGTCCGTGTTGACGTACTGAGGCATGAGAAGGCTGCTGATGCCTGCCGCGCCCTGTGACTCAGCATGGCGCGCCATGTGAATAGCATCGACAAGGGCAGTTGCGCCGATGTGTACGATGACGGGCACCCGTCCATCGACGCGCCGCAGAACCGTTTCAGCCACGATCTCACGCTCCTCAACCGACATATACAGACCTTCGCCTGTCGTGCCGCCCACATAGAACCCATCGACCTGCTTGCCTATCATGTAGTCGACAAGATCATTGAGGACAGCCAAATTAACCTTATTGTCCTCAGTAAATGGGGTAATTAACGCCGGCCAAACGCCATGAAATTTGCTCATATTGCTACCTCTTTAGAAGATTGTGCGTGGATCGAGCGCATCGCGCAGACCATCACCGATGAAATTTACTGAAAGCACTGCCAACATAATGGCGATACCGGGTGGAAGCCACATCCACGGGCGGGTTTCGAGGATCGACAGCGTTTGCGCGTCACGTAGCATGCTGCCCCAACTTGGAGTGGGTACTTGCACCCCTAGCCCTAAGAACGAGAGCGCCGCTTCCAACAGGATCGCTTCACTCACGGCAAAGGTTGCCGCGACAGCGATGGTGCCAACCGTATTTGGCAGTAGATGTCGAACGATTAAGCCGCCTGAACCCACGCCGATTGATCGCGCTGCCAGAACGTAATCCATTTCACGAAGGGATAGAAACTGGCCGCGTATCAACCGTGCCATCCCGGGCCAACTCAACAGCCCGATTGCAACCATCACGTTGTAAATGCTAGGGCCGGTGATCGCCACGAGTGTGATCACAATCACGAGCAGCGGAAACGTCATAACCATGTCGGTAATCCGCATCAAGATCATATCGACGCGGCCACCAAAGAAACCGGACAAACCGCCCACAAAGATGCTGATGATGGTCGATATGGAAACAGCCACTAACCCAACCGACAACGATACTTGCCCCCCATAAATGACCCGTGTCCAAACATCACGCCCATTACCGTCTGTGCCCAACCAATGCAAGGTGCTAGGTGGAAGATTGCGTTCGGGCAGGCTCATTTCATAAGGATCGTAAACGCTGATCACAGGCGCGAATACCGCTAGAAAGATCAAAATGATTAATATTGCTGCCCCGATTATGGCGAGGCGATGGCGACGAAACCGTTTTACTGCTCGCTGCCAGACACCCTCGCCAGCCGGTAGTTTGATAATTTGAATGGCTGGTGCAGCAGGCAGCGGTTCATTTTGCTGGTGTACGGTCATAAACGAGCAGCCTTCTAATCGTAACGAATGCGCGGATCAACGACGCTGTATGCAATATCAGTCAGTAAGTTGCTGACGAGCACCAGCACACCCGTAATCATGGTGATACCCATCAGGATCGGAATATCGCGCTGTGTGATTGAGCTGATGTACAGCAGCCCGATTCCCGGCCATTGAAAAACACTCTCGATGATAATTGCGCCGCTGAACAAAACCGGAAGCGTAAGGCCAATCACCGTGATCACAGGAATGAGCGCGTTTCGCAGCGTATGACGTACCAATATGGTGCGCTCGAACAGACCTTTGCTGCGCGCCGTGCGTACATGATCGCTGTAGAGGATTTCCAACATGCTCGCACGGGTGTAACGCATAAATACCGGGATACGCACCAGCGCTAGGCAGACAGCCGGAAGGATAAGGTGTCTCATATTATCCACGAAGTTGTAAGGCTCTCCCGACGTCACTCGACCTGAAGTTGGCAGCCAGCCCAATTTCAAAGCAAATACGTACACCAGCACCATACCGAGGAAAAAGACTGGCATCGATAAGCCGATGAAGCCCGTAATCGTCAGCACATAATCCCACCATGAATAGCGCTTAAGAGCCGATATAATCCCCAAAATTGTGCCGACGATGATGGATATCAGCAGCGAAATGCCCATAAGCTGCACTGTCGCGGGGATACGGTCAATAATCATGTCTGAGATAGGGGTGCCATTCACGTATGAGTATCCCAGATTGCCACGGAGCACGTTTCCAATCCAACGCAGATATTGCACCGGAAGGGGGTCATCCAACCCTAGCTGGCCCTGACGAATGCGGATGAGGTCTTCCGACACGGGTGACTCACTGGTAATCATCGCAAGCACCGCGTTACCGGGCATGGCATTCGCAAAGAAAAAGATGATGATCGTCACACCAACTAAAACGGGAATACTAATCAATACTCGTTGAATCAGATATTTGGTCATCGGAAGCCTCTCTACCTCTGAAGCGTACCGCTTACAGAAACAGGTATAGGACTGACATCGTGTCAATCCTATACCTGTCGGACAGGGCTTATTCGCCTTCGATGTACCAACTCTCGATTTCGTTATAGACAGGCAGGTTGAACAACACCAGCGGCTGTTCCAGCCAGTGCTGTGAAAGTCCGACAACGCGGTTGT
>JACMMD010001198.1 GCA_014379235.1 Anaerolineae bacterium | reverse complement strand
TGATCGTCAAGACGTTGCTCCCTGAATCAGCACGTCTCGGTTTCCGGCGGCGATTTTGCCAACCTCGTAAACATCACCTGCGAGCGTTTCCAGCGCTAGTTCGCGCTGCTCCGGCGCGACAATAACCATCATGCCCAAACCCATGTTGAAGACGTGGAACATCTCGTCATCGGGAATGCTGCCGAGCCGTTGAATCAGCCCGAAGATTGGCGGTTCGGGCCATGTGCCGCGCTCGATGACTGCGCTCGTGTCGTCAGGCAGGATACGCGGCAGATTATCGACCACGCCGCCGCCTGTGATATGCGCCAAGCCTTTGATCTCGACTCCGGCGGCTTGCAGTTGATCGACGGGATTGAGATAGCAGCGATGTGCTGCCAGCAGTGCAGTTCCTATCGACATATCGAGTTCTGCATTTGGCTCATTCCAATCGAGTTCGCTTAAGACTCGCCGTGCTAGTGAATACCCGTTGGTGTGCAGTCCCGATGAAGGCAGCGCGAGAATAATATCGCCAATGGAAATTTGTGAGCCGTCGATGATGCGCTCACGTTCAACGACACCCACAATCGTTCCTGCTAAATCGACTTCGCCCGCCTCGTAAACACCGGGCATCTCGGCTGTTTCGCCGCCCAACAGCGCACAACCGACCTCACGGCAGGCATCCGCCACACTGATGACCAGCGCGGCGATATGGTCAGGCTCGAGCTTGGACGATGCCACGTAATCGAGAAAGAACAGCGGACGCGCTCCTTGTACAAGGATGTCGTTTACGCAGTGGTTGACCAGATCGTTGCCGATGGTATCCCAGCGATTGAGGCGCGAAGCGACTTTGGTTTTTGTGCCGACGCCATCCGTCGAAGCAACCAGCACAGGTGCATTCATGTTCTTGAGCGCGGCGGCATCAAACAATCCGCCGAAAGTACCTATTCCCGCAAGCACTTCTGATCCATAGGTGGCGCGTACTGCCTGCGTGATCCGCCGTGTAATCTCATTGCCAGAGGCGATATTCACACCCGCACGGGTGTAGGCATCTTGCTGCATTCGCTGTCCTCTTTGCCTCTTTTTACCGAAACTCGCCAATATCGCGGCGGAACTGCATACCGGAAAACTGAACGCACTCAAGGTGTTCGTAAGCGCGCTGTCGGGCATCGGCTAACGTACTGCCCTTTGCACTAATCGCTAACACGCGCCCGCCTGATGTCACAACCTGTTCACCTAGCTGCGATGTTCCCGCATGAAAAACGACCACATCATCCGCCGCTTGTGTCAGCCCATCGATGGGCAGCCCTATGCGATAGCGACCCGGATAACCGCCCGATGCCAATACAACACTGATACACGCGCCATCATGCCAGCGTACAGGCATCTCGTCGAGGCGACTTTCCGTACAGGCG
Source organism: Anaerolineae bacterium (assembly GCA_014379235.1). GTDB lineage: Bacteria > Chloroflexota > Anaerolineae > Aggregatilineales > Phototrophicaceae > JACMMD01. The sequence goes on along the minus strand of JACMMD010001198.1, from coordinate 5,655 downwards.
ATCAAGATGCGCGCAAGGCTGTCGTTCAGCATGGGCACGATACACTGTGTTTCGGGATCACCGAAGCGGCAGTTGAACTCAAGCACTTTTGGCCCGTTGGGTGTCAGCATCAAGCCTGCATATAAAACGCCCATGTAGGGCGTTCCGCGTTTTGCCAAACCGTCGATTACGCGCTGCAAGACCTCGTTGATGAAGGCGTGCAATCCTTCATCGGCGTCGGGTAGTGGAGTAAATGCGCCCATGCCGCCTGTATTCGGCCCGCAGTCTTGGTCGAAAATGCGCTTGTGATCGCGGGCAAGGGGCATGAGCGCAACGCTGAGCCCATCGCTGAAAGCCAGCGCCGAAACCTCGCGTCCAGTGAGGCGTTCTTCGATTACGACAACAACGCCGGACTCGCCAAATTCACGCTTGACCATGATACGTCGCAGCGCTGCTTCGGCCTGTTCGCCATCATCGCAGACGATGACACCTTTGCCTGCGGAGAGACCATCGGCTTTCACCACCACTGGCTTATCGATGTCGCGTACAAACTGGCGGGCCGCGTCGAAATCCTCGAACGCGCCGTATGCCGCCGTCGGAATATCATTCTCAATCATGAATAGTTTGGCGAATGCCTTCGAGGACTCAAGCTGTGCCGCCGCCTGAGTGGGGCCAAATACACGCAGCCCCGCCGCTTGAAATGCATCGACCACGCCTGACGCCAGCGCGCCTTCGGGGCCGATGACGGTTAGATCAATCGCTTGCTCCTGCGCGAAGCCGACCAGCGCGTGAATATCGTCGGTCTCAATCGGAACGCAGCTTGCTCCGGCGCGAGTCTGCCAGTCTGTCGCACTTGGATTCGCGGGCCAGTTGGTTCCGGCATTGCCGGGAGCGACGAACACATGTCCAACTTCCGGTGAACGCGCCAGTGACCACGCCAGCGCATGTTCTCGCCCGCCGCCGCCGACAATGAGGACGTTCAGATTATTCAACCTATTCTCCCCACGTTGTTTCAAAAACCTTCTTGTCGCGGTCTTCTTCAAACAGCCATGCAGGTACGTTGATGGGGTAGTTACCGGAGAAACACGCGGTACAGTGTCTTTCCTGATCGTCTTCCGGTGTACGGATGGCGTTGAGCATCCCCGGCAGGCTCAGATAGCCGAGCGTGTCCGCGCCGATGGCCTCGCAAATTTCTTCCAAGTTCAGCCGATGGGCGATCAACTGCTTGTAGGTGGCCATATCGACACCCATAAAGCACGGGTGGCGCACAGGCGGCGACGAGACGCGCACATGCACTTCGGTTGCGCCTGCCGAGCGGATCAACTGCACGAGCGGCGCGGCGGTGTTGCCGCGCACAATCGAGTCGTCGATCAAAACGACGCGCTTGCCTTTCAAGTTCGTGGTCAGCGGGTTGAACTTGAGCTGAATGCCCACACGCCTGAGCTGTTCGTTCGGTTGGATGAACGTGCGTCCGATATAGCGGTTCTTGATTAAACCTTCGATGAAGGGCAGTCCACTTTCCAGACTGTAGCCGATAGCGGCAGGTATCGAGGAGTCCGGCACGGGCACGACGATATCCGCATCGGCTGGTGCTTCACGGGCAAGCTCTCGCCCCATGCGCTGTCGGACATCATGCACGACCTGTCCTTCGAGCAGGCTGTCTGGCCGGGCGAAGTATACATATTCAAAGCTGCACAGCGCCCGCTTCATGGGCATATGACCAACCGAGGATGTGACACCATTTTGGTCGAGGCGCACAATTTCACCCGGCTCGACTTCGCGTATATACTTTGCGCCGATGGTGGCCAGCGCGCTGGTCTCCGATGCGATGACGTAATTGCCGTCCAGTTCGCCCAAACACAGCGGGCGTAGACCGTGAGGATCACGTACACCGTAAACGGCATCGCGTGTCAAAATGGTCAGCGAATACGCACCCTCAGCCATATACATCAACGCACGAATACGTGACTCCCATGTGGTGAGATGCTCGCCGGGAATCCACACATCCGGCGGCGCGGCCAGCACCTGCGTAATCACTTCGCTGTCGGTGGTTGATGACAAGCCGACGCCTCGCTCAAGCAAACGCTGGCGCAGATCAAGCGCATTGGTCAGGTTGCCGTTGTGCGCCACGCCGAGCGGGCCATAAATCGTCTCGATGAGATACGGCTGCGCGTTGCGAATGTGCGAGGAGCCAGTGGTCGAATAGCGATTGTGCCCGATGGCCATATGCCCTTTGAGCGGGGCGAGATTTTCCTCGTTGAAGACGTGCGAGACCAAACCCATACCTTTATGCGTATAGGCAGCGCGCCCGTCACTGGTGGTGATTCCGGCGCTTTCCTGCCCGCGATGTTGCAGAGCAAACAGTCCGAAGAATGTCAGCCGCGCAACGTCTTGCCCCGGCGCGTAAATGCCAAAAATGCCGCAAGCGTCGTGCAGTCCGTCATCTTCGAAAGTTGGTGTAATCAAGTTTTGATCCAACAACGACTCCATTATGAACTGTGCTTGATGGATTGGAGTTCGGCGTCGTCAGCACGCAGCTTGTTGGCCATTTGCTGTTGATGTTGGGCGACCTGTTCACGAATTGCGCTGTCGAACAAGCCGAAGATTTTGGCTGCCACCAGCGCCGAGCCTTCGGCATCCAGAACCACCGCCGGAGCAACACCGCTCGGCATTCGCAGTGATGAGAACACATCCGCACCCCCGAACGCATCCGACGGCGGCGGGCAGGCGATCACGGGCGCGCTGACCTGTGCATCGACCATACCGCTCAGGGCATTCGAGCGGCCCGCGATGGTGATGTAAACCTTCGGGCGCGGGTCAGCCTCATACTCACTGAGCAGCCCTAATAGATAAGCAGGCGTTTTGTGTGCCGACGCGATGCGGATTTGGGACTCAATGCCGAAGCGCGTCAGGGCATCGACAATAACCTGCGCGTGTTTGAGATCAGACTTCGAACCCATCAAAATCGGTACGAATGGTTGCAAGATGCTGCCTTCTACTTTTATGCGTTCTGCTTGAGATTGCGGGCGATGCGTTCTGCGGCAGGTTGTTCGCCGGGGACGAATTCGCGCTTGGTGAGTTTTTCATAGGCTTCGATATAACGCTGCGCGAACTGGGCGACAATATCAGGCGGGATGATCGGCGATTGTCCATCACCGCGATAGCCTTGCGCCACGAACCATTCCCGCAAAAACTCCTTGTCGAAGTTGCGCGGCTCTTTGCTCGGGCCATAAGAATCGAGCGTCCAATAACGGCTAGAATCCGGTGTGTGGACTTCATCAGTGAGTGCGAGTTTGCCGTTCACCAGCCCGAACTCGTATTTAGTATCCACCAGAATAAGCCCTGCTTCGTAGGCGACTTGCTGTCCACGCGCAAAAATCTCCAGCGCGGCCTGCTCAACCTGCTCCCACAGCGCAGGCTCGACCAGACGCCGTTCGATAATTTCGTCGCGTGTGAGCCGTTCGTCGTGCGCGCCGCCTGTGGCTTTGGTGGTCGGCGTGATGATTGGCGTGGGCAGCGCATCATTCTTCTGTAGAGCGTCAGGCAGTGAGATGCCGTAGGGCTGGCGTTCGCCGTTTGAGTACAGTGTCCATAAAGCCGTACTGGTTACGCCAGTGATGTAGCCGCGTACAATGACTTCGACAGGCAGCATTTCCGCCTCATGAGCGATGATAACGTTGGGGTCAGGCATGGCTATGACATGGTTATCGACGACATCCTGCATCTGCTCGAACCACCACGCGCTCAGTTGATTGAGCACCTGTCCCTTGAACGGGATCAAGCCAACCACGCGGTCAAACGCGGACACACGATCTGTCGTGATGAGGACACGCTTGCCATCCGCGACGTAAATATCACGCACTTTTCCGGTCTGCTTCTCGCCCCAATCCGGCAGATCAACCGATTGTAGGGCGTGGGGAATAGCCTCGATCAAGGCTTCATAACTCAGCATGTATCAAACTCCTTGTGAAACTGCTGCACGAATTGAGTCAGCCAGCGCACGGGTGCGTTCTGGCGCGTCACCCACATACGTGTCGGCATGTAGTAGTTCTCGGATTCGTTCGGGCGTGAGGAGCGCGATGAGGCGTTCATCCGCGCTGAGTGTTTCCGCCAGCGGGTTCGCCGGCCCATTATACAGCGTCGCCCAAGCGTTCAGGCTGTGTTCGCGGATGATCTCATGCAGTTCTTGGCGATCACCGCCAGCGCGGGCGGCTTCCATCAATACGCGCTCGGTAGCCGCGAATACGCCGTAGGTATTGAGATTGCGGCGGATGGCGGCATCGTCAATCTTGAGTCCTTTGAGGATTCGGGCTGAACGCATCAGCAGTTCATCAGTGATGAGGAAGGCTTCCGGCAGCACGAGCCGACGATTAGCCGAGTCATCGAGTGTGCGTTCCAGCAGATGATGAGCGGCGTTATCCCAAGCAACACGCGGCAGTGCTGCCAGATAACGCGCAAGGCTGTCGAGATTTTCGGCGTTGATCGGATTGCGCTTGAAGGGCATCGCCGATGAGCCGACCTGCTGCTGACCAAATGGCTCTGACCATTCGCCAAAAACGGGCGATTGCAGCAGGCGCAAATCGAAGGCAAAGCGGTAGATGACCATGCCCAACCCCGCGAGGCCGTTGACCAGTTCCCACTCCTGACGGCGAGGGGCGGTCTGGTTGGCGACGGGGAAAGCATCGAGTTGCAGCGCGGTCATCACCTGTTCTTCGAGCTGTCTCGCGCTGATATCCGTGCCTTCAAGAAGCTGACCATAGGACGCTGATGTGCCTACCGCGCCTTTGAGTCCCTTGCCACGCAGGTTAGCGCGGATCGCTTGTAGGTTCTGGAAATCGGCCAGCAAGTCCTGACCATAGCCCGCTAGTCGATAGCCCACCGTCGTTGGTTCGGCTGGCTGGAGATGCGTAAACGCCATACAGACGTGATCGGCTTGCTGCTCCATGCGTTCGGCCAACGTGAGCAGCAGCGATTGCAAGCGCGTGAGCAGCAGGTCAAGCCCTTCGCGGATACGCAACACATCGGCGTTATCCTCGATGTCCATGCTGGTCGCGCCAAGGTGGATGATGCCGCCGCCCACCGGACACTGCTCCGCGTAAGTGCGGATTTCAGCCATCAGATCATGGTGAATAGCCGCCTCGATTTCGTGAGCGCGTTCGAGGTCGATGTCGTTCATATGGGCGCGCAGGTCTGCTACCTGATCGGCACGAACGAGTCCCGCCGTTTGCTGTGCCTCAGCCAGCGCGACCCAAAACTGCCGCCATAGACCCCGCTTATGGTTTTCCGACCACACATGGCGCATCTCGTCAGAACCGTAGCGCCAGCTTAACGGACTCTGGTAACTGTCATGCATATTTGATGCCATTCTGGAACAGGCGCAGGCCGTCCATGCCACGTTCACCACGCCGCCAGTTGGGGTGCTGCCACGAGAAAATATGATTTTCAGGATGTGGCATCAGGCCGAGAACATTTCCAGCGCGGTTGCTCAAACCCGCGATTCCACGCAGCGATCCGTTCGGGTTGGCGGGATATGAAGCTGCTGAACCATCCACGTTCACGTAGGTTAGCGCTGCGAGGTTATCCGACAATACAGCATTTAATGCGGCATCGTCTGCGGCGACGATACACCCTTCGCCGTGCGCGACGGGACAGTAAATCGGCTCGGTCATGCCTTCG
>JACMMD010001197.1 GCA_014379235.1 Anaerolineae bacterium | reverse complement strand
AAGCGTTCGACTTCATCGTGAGTGACCAGCGCGAGGTCTCCGGGCATGGTCATTTTGAGCGCGGCAACGGCGTTGCCATAACGCAGCGCATCTTCCAGCGATTTGCCATCCATCAGCGCGCACAACAGCCCGACATCGAACGCATCGCCTGCGCCGATTTTATCGACAATCGTCACCGGATAGGCAGGAGCTTCGTAGCTGTCGTGGCCATCGAATGCGCTTGCGCCGCGTTCACCCATCGTCACGATGACGGTTGGCGTGTGCCAGCGGCGGTGCAGTCCGCGCCCGACCCAATTCGGCGGCGTATCGCCACCAATCAGCGCCTTGCCGTCACGGGCGGCGGCGATCACCAGCGTACACTGCGATGCCAATTCATCGAAAATCGGGCGCGCTTCGTCCATCGTCCACAGCTTAGTACGATAGTTGAGGTCAAGCGAGATGGGTGTGCCAACCTCATGCGCCATCTTCACGGCATGACGAACGGTTTCCAGACACGATGCACTCAGCGCGGGTGTGATGCCTGTCAGATGCAGCCAGCGCGTTTTGCTCAACAGCGACCAATCGAAATCGGCGGGCGTCATTTCACTGGCAGCCGAATTGGCGCGGTCATAGATCACTTGCGTCGGGCGTGGTGGGCTGCCGAACTCGACAAAGTACGTGCCAAGCCGTGAGCCACCCCAAGCCACGCCGGACACATCGACGCCGAACGAACGCAGCGTATTGGCGACGTGATGTCCGGGTGCGTTATCCGGTAAGCGTGACCACCACGCGGTTCGCTTGCCGAGCCGCGCTAACCCTACGGCCACATTGCCTTCCGCGCCGCCGAGTTTGATGTCCAGTTGATGAGCGGCTTCGAGGCGAGTGTTGCCGGGTGGCGAAAGCCGCCACATCGTTTCGCCTAGCGTGATGAGGTCGTAAGCGTAGTTTTTCTCGCTGCTGGAACTGCCGTTAGGAACGTTTGGAGAGGACATAATAAGAGCCACGTTTCTGTCCAAGTTTTTTCAGGATATTTTTCGTCACCAGATCGGCAAGGTCGCGCCGGATGGTTTCGGGATGCACGTCCGGGCACAGCGCTTGCAGGTCGCTGTTGGTGATGCGCGGATTGCTGTCGTTATGCAGATAGACCAGCGCGGCTTCTTGACGCGGGTTGATGGCCGTGCCTTCATACTCGCCGTTGAACTGTACGACGGTTTTCTCAGCGACTTCTTGTTTGCGCGCATCTTCAGGGCGGCGGTGCAGCACCACGCGGAAACCGCCGCCGGTCTCTTCAAATTCAGGGTCGCGCAGCATTTGACGCTGCATGAGTTCGATCACGCGGTCAACACCGTAGCCAAGCCGCTCGATGAAACCCATATCGGCCAGCACTTGCACGATGGCCGGATTGCGCGAGAAGCGTTCGTCGCGGATATTGGCGACGGTGACAGGGCCGGCCAATCCGCCGGGACTGATGACTTCCATACGGTTGCTGAAAATGAAGAGGCGAATGCCATCGCCGCTGATGCTGTAATCACGGTGGGCGACAGCATTGACCAGCAGTTCACGAGCCGCTTCCATTGGATATTCAAAGCTCTCATCGCGGGCCATGCGGCGGCCCATTTGCACGCTTTTACGCAGGTGATCGACCAAAAACGTCTCGGCGCGGCGAATCTGGTCAGGCAGGCTGCCTGCGATGTCCTGTCGGCTGAAAGTGTCGCTCATGCTTTCGCCTGCGAAGCGCACGGCGGTGATGTCCGAGCCGCGAATGTGGCGCTGCGGGTCTTTACCGAACAGCAAAATTCCGGCGTTCGTCGGGCGCAGCATCCCGTCTTGATAGGTGAGGCAGCCGCGCTTCACGAGAACCTTTTGCACGTCGCTCTCGCTGCCCAAGCCCGTCACGTAGGCCCGCGCTTTGTCCCAGTCGATGTCGTCCATACCCGCGCCGCGTGTAAACTCGGTCTCGAAACTGGCCTCGCCGCGTTCGATGATGAGGCGGCGCATTTCACGCGGATTGAGCGCCACATTATTGACATTCTCGCGGCGTAGATAACGACCATCCAACGAATAGACATGCGGCATTCCCGGCGGAATGCTCACAACGATGACCGTTTTGCCGCTCAGTTGCACGGCGCGAGGCATGGGGATAATCAACGGCGGGTCGATTGACAGGGCCGCTTGCAACACGCGGTCAATCACGCCCTCAGCGTCATCGACGCCGATAATGTGCGACGTGCTGACGGGCGCACCTCCCGGCGGGCTGACGATACCGAGTAGAAATGTGCCGCCGTGCGTATTGGCCATCGCCGTGATGCTGCTGGCAATGCTTTCCAGCGAGGCGGTTTCGTCCAGCCAATCGGCTTTGGCGCTGCGTCCGGTTCTAATCAGTCCCCATAACTCGTCGGCAGTGCGGGTGTTCATTCCTTAGCTGGTTGCCTCCGCTTTTTAGGAGGTTTGACCAGCGCGTGTTTGTTCTTGACTTCGACTTCGGCTTCTGCTTCTTCTTGTACCTCTTCGGCGCGGTCAAGGTCACGCTTGCGGCCTTCCGCTGGCGCTTCGAGGAGCACAAGGTCAATGACTTCCTGCATGTTGTCCACAAATTCGATATGCAGATCGCGCAGCGCACGACGCGGAATATCCACGAGGTCTTTACGGTTGATCTTGGGCATAATGACGTTCTTGATACGTGCGCGGCGGGCGGCTAATACTTTCTCTTTGATGCCGCCGACGGGCAGCACTTTGCCACGCAGGGTGATTTCGCCGGTCATGGCATAGTCAGCGCGAATCTTACGCTCGGTGAAAGACGAGATGATGGCCAGCGCCAGCGTAATTCCCGCTGATGGGCCGTCTTTAGGGACTGCGCCTTCCGGCAAGTGAACATGAACATCGAAGTTTTCGAAATCGTCGGCGGGCACGTCGAAGTCGGCGGCACGGGCGCGCATATAGCTGAGGGCCGTTTGCGCCGATTCCTGCATGACTTCGCCAAGCTGGCCGGTCATCATCAGCGTGCCTTTACCGGGAAGAATCGACACTTCGATGGTCAGCACATCGCCGCCGTTGGATGTCCACGCCAGCCCCGTAGCGAGGCCGACTGCATCCTCGTCGTT
>JACMMD010001196.1 GCA_014379235.1 Anaerolineae bacterium | reverse complement strand
GCACTGGCTTCGCCCTTACCAAGACAACTGAGGGGCGTGAGATAAGCCTTAACTCATGGTTTCAGGATTATCGCAGTTGTTGGAAGAATGTACGCAGGTCTTCTGCCAGCAGTTCGGGTTCTTCCAACGCTGCGAAATGCCCACCACGCGGCATTTCAGTCCAACGCTGCACATTCAGACTGCGTTCTGCCAGTTCTCGCGGAGGTGGGTTGTCTTTGGGAAAAAGCGCCACAGCGACTGGCGATTCAACCCGCGCACTCGCCGCCGATCCCCATTCTGCGTGCATCCCGTCATAGTACCCGCGAATGGACGAATTGATGGTTTCCGTCACCCAATAAATCATGATGTTCGTAAGCAGTTCATCCTTCGTGAAACGCCGTTCGACCTCGCCCTCTGAGTCGCTCCATGCACGGAACTTTTCAACGATCCATGCTGCCAAACCGACGGGCGAATCGTTTAAGCCGTAAGCTAAGGTCTGGGGTCTGGTTCCTTGAATCATGATATATCCGCCTTCCTCGAATGACCATTGCTCAAGGCCTTCGAAGTAGGCTTTCTCAGCTGGTGAGAGCGTCGCCGGATCAAAGGATGATGCTGTGTCCCAACCAATGTCGGTGAGATGGATTCCAATTACAGACTCCGGATACCGGGATGCAATTTGCTGGGCGATAGGGCTTCCTCCATCACCCCCTTGCACACCGAAGCGCGAATATCCGAGAACATCTGTCATTAGCCGTGCAAATAGACCTGGCATATCCACACCACCATGATTGCGCGGACGGTCAGAAAAACCAAAGCCCGGCAGTGATGGGACGATGACATCAAAGGAATTGGCAGGGTCGCCGCCGAAACGTGCCGGGTCAGTCAGCATCGGGATGATTTTGTAGAAGCGGTAGAACGAATCGGGCCAACCATGCAGCAGCAGGAGAGGCTTGGGATTGGGTCCCTTGCCGCGCTCATGAATGAAGTGAATGCCGAATCCGTCCAACTCGGCGCGGAAGTGAGGGAATTGGTTCAACAGTGCCTCTTGTGTGCGCCAGTCAAAAGTATGCTGCCAATAGTGGGTTAGCTCTTTAAGATACGCCAAATTAGTGCCATATTCCCAAGCTGCGCCTTCGACCTCATCCGGCCAGCGGGTCTGGTTCAGGCGAACTTGTACGTCATTGAGTACTTCTTGAGGAACGTCGATGCGAAAAGGTTGTACCTTCATTCACGATCTCCTTGATTTTCAGATGTAATTGGCTTTCAACTAGCCTCTAAACTTGATTATCAGGCACGATTAGGACAGAATTCGCCCTAATCAAAAGAGGATTTTGCATGTATTCACCAACAATACGTTTATTGACCTTGCTGGCATTGTTGCAGTCACATCAGCAGATTAAGGGGTCGGAGATCGCGCGGCGGTTAGAGATTGATATTCGCACCGTGCGACGCTACATCACTATGCTGCAAGATATGGGTGTTCCTGTTGAAGCGGAGCGTGGGCCACAAGGCGCATACCAATTAGGACGCAGCTCGAAGATGCCGCCGCTCATGTTCACCGATACGGAGGCAGTAGCACTAACGTTGGGGCTGTTAACGATGCGTGAGTTTCGTTTTCCAGTGGATGCGGCGGCAGTCGAAGGTGCGCTGGCGAAAACCGAACGAGTCCTGCCGGAAAAGCTGTTAGAACAGGTTCGCAGCTTACAAGAATCAATTACGTTCGATGTCACGCCACCGTCAGCCCCGCCTGCCAACGATCTGGTGGCTGAATTGAGCCTGGCTATCAGCCAGCGTCAGCGCGTATGCTTGCATTATCGTTCATGGGACAATAGCGAGAGCGAACGCAATTTCGATCCATACGGCATTGTCTTTCACGACGGCTACTGGTACACCGCCGGACACTGCCATTTGCGCCAGGGCCTGCGGACGTTTCGTCTTGACCGGATCGTGGCGCTTGAACTGAGTGACCAAACGTTTGATCGCCCGACAGATTTTGATCCATTGGGGTATGTGCAGCAATCACTGGCAACGATACCGGGG
>JACMMD010001195.1 GCA_014379235.1 Anaerolineae bacterium | reverse complement strand
GAATTTTTATCGAAGCGATATATGGCGGCGATATCACCCGGAAGCAAGTCGAGCATGAGGTACAGAATGAGATCAAGCAGTTCGTTGACTTCAAGATACTGATTGAGTTCCTCGCTGATTCGCAGCAGCGCTTCTAATTCCTGTGTGCGACGGTGAAGGGCATCTTCTAACTGCCGGGCCTTCATCTTGCTTTGAGCGCGGGCCAATAACTCACGCAGGTCAAAGGGTTTGTAGAGATAGTCGTCTGCGCCTAATCCCAAGCCGTGCGCTAAGTCCGTTGGTTCACGGGCTTTTGCGGTGACGATAATCGTTGGTATGCTGGCGGTGACTGCATTCTCACGTAGTTGGCGCAGCACATCGAAGCCGCTCATCTGGGGCATTCGCACATCCAGAATAATCAAATCGGGCAGCAGTCGCGCCGCATACTCTAAAGCCGTTATGCCATTATCGACATTTTCGACTTCATAACCTTCACGTTCGAAAATTCGGCGCAGCATCACAGAGATTTGCGGATCATCGTCTGCCACTAATACCAGCGGTGGATTATGCTTTGCGGCCATAATAAATATCTTTTTTGTGCGGTTTGTTCCCAGTAATCTTACAAAGAAACGGTTTGGATAAGCATAAACGATTGGGTGTGCTGAAGTATTGTCTTGGGGATTACTGCTGACGATGCTACAATTCCAACGTTAAATCCATTGGCAGTGCAAATTCAAGCGAGAACCAATGCGTAAATCCTCACCGGATTATAAAGGCTACACCCGTTCAATCGTGCTGGGCGCACTCACTGGTATCGTAATGGCCGTGATGTTCGTCGCAGGCTTTTTGTTTCGTGATATCGTTCGACTTCCCGGTTTGCCAGCGGCATTCGCGTCAAGCGTGGATGCGGTTGACGATCCAAGCTATCCATTGTTGGATGAAGTTCAGACGTTGATCGATGACCATTATCTTCGTGAGCAGCCTGATTATCTCCAACGGCAGTATGCTGCCATTCGCGGGATGTTGGGATCACTCAATGACCCGTATACGTTTTTCATCGACCCGCCTGTCGCGCAAAGCGAATCAGACGTGTTAGCGGGCACCTATGGCGGGATCGGTGTCCAGATTCAACGATCTGAATCGGGACAGTTGGTGCTGTTCCCATTCCCTGATGGCCCGGCGGCGCGCGAAGGCGTTGTCGATGGTGATGCGCTGTTAGCGATTGATGGGGCAGGGGTTGATATCACTTTGCAACCTGACGCTGTTGACCAGATGCTGCGTGGCGAAGTGCGTGAAGAAAGCGGCGTTACGCTGACTTTGATGCGTGAAGGCGAAGATGCAGCCTTTGATCTGTTTGTGCCGTTCGAGGTCATCAATGTGCCGTCAGTGGTATGGCGCATGTTGGCGGAAGATGACCGCATTGGCTACGTACAGATTATGCGCTTCACCAGCCGAACGCCGGAAGAACTAGCCACTGCACTCAACGAGCTACGAGATTCGGATGCTGCCGCGCTGGTTGTTGACCTACGAAATAACAGCGGTGGTCTGCTGCAAGAATCGGTTACAGTCGCTGATGAATTTCTCGACGGCGGTGTGGTGCTTTATGAAGAAAGCCTCAACGAAGAAGATACGTTTGACGCTAACCCCGGCGGCTTGGGCGTTAATTTCCCGCTGGCCGTGCTGGTCAATCAAGGTACAGCGAGCGCCGCTGAACTGGTTGCAGGCGCGCTTCAAGACTATGAGCGCGGTATCTTGGTCGGGCAGAGAACCTATGGCAAGGGCACGGTACAGCAGATTTTCCGGCTGTCCGATGAGTCTTCTATCCACATTACATCAGCGGAATGGTTCACACCTGACCGACATGCCCTCGATGGCACGGGTCTAACACCGACTATCGAGATGATACCGGATCAAAATGGGCGCGACGTCGAACTCGGTGAGGCGACGCGCTACCTACAAGAACTTCTGTTAGCCGTAGAGGATGGGACAGGAGCAGAAGCGGAGACCGAATGAGTAAGAGCGACGGCAAAGTAAAGGTTATCGCCCGCAACCGAAAGGCGCAGCACGAGTATGATCTGGAAGAAACCTTTCAGGCGGGCGTTGCACTCATGGGATCGGAGATCAAATCCATCCGCGCCAACCGGATCAATCTGGGCGAAGGATTTGTGCAGGAGCGCAATGGCGAACTCTGGTTGATGGGCGTGCATATCTCGCCTTATGAGCAGGCGGGGATTTTCGGTCACAGCGACCCAATACGCCCGCGTAAATTGCTGCTGCACAAAGCCGAGATTGCGAAGATCCGTGACCGGATACGCGAACGTGGTTATACGGCTGTGCCGACGGCTGTGATTTTGGATCATGGCTGGGCAAAGATTGATATTGCGCTGGCGCGAGGTAAAAAGCTCTACGACAAGCGCCATGCAATTGCCAAGCGCGACACAGATCGAGAGATACGGCGCGCTCTGAAAGAGAACTATCAAGACTGAGTAAAGCGTGTGGGCGTTCCTGCTGACCATATATCCATTGTCAGCAGGAACGCAGAAGTAAAGGCATTTCGAGATGCGATCTGAAAATGCGGATGGTGATGAACGCCGCCCATTCATCAATCTCGAAAATGTACAAGCGGCGTTGGATGCCCTCATTTACCCCGCGACAGCCGCACACCCGAACGCACTTTATCAACTGACATTGGTGGATATTTTCCTTGCTAACCCTGACCTTCCTCGGATCAGTGACCCGCGTGAATTTGCTCTACAACACCTGCTCGCCAACCTGATTCGTGAGGAGTATTGCTATCGGCGGCAGTCATTTGGGCTGCCAGAGCCAAGCGGTCATGAATCGCTGGCGGCGGCAAAGAGCGCAATCGCTCAGGACGCACACGAGGGCGCGGCAAAACTTATCGGCTGGAGTTCACTTTATTATCGGCATGTGCGGGTTGATTTGGAGATCGGCTCGAAAGCGTATGCGAGGGGAGTCAAGCTGTCGGAGCGAACGGTCTATCGCTATCAACTGGCCGCCACTATTCAACTCAAAGATCGCCTCGCAATCGAAGAATGGAACGCCCGCAGTCAGCATCGCCAAAAGCGCTTGTTGACGTTACTGCCGCGAATCCCATCGACACGACTATTCGGACGCGAGTCAGCGTTCGAAGCCGCACGTCACGCATTGGACACTGAGCATAAGGCGGCTCATTTTCAGATCAGCGGCCCGGTAGGTATAGGCAAAACGGCCTTTACACAGGAGTTTGTCCGCCAGCAGATCGAGGGGGGTACGATTCTGCAACTCGTGTGGCTGAGTAATCCACCGTCGGTTGCGTTTGTGAGACATCAATTGATGGAAAGTATCTTGTCCACACTGGAGAACTCGACGATTTCACTGCGTGAATATACGCTGCTGCACAAGGTGGCCATTGTAT
>JACMMD010001194.1 GCA_014379235.1 Anaerolineae bacterium | reverse complement strand
ATCGTGTCAGTATCGGCGCGAAAACGCTGTCGGGGCTTGGCTATAAGGGTCACGTCTTCTGGGATACCGAACTATTCATTGTACCGACTATGATCCTCACGCAGCCGGACATCGCCCGCAACCTATTGATGTACCGCTATCACCTGCTCGAACCTGCGCGAGAAAATGCCCGTATCAACGGCTTCGAGGGCGCGATGTTTCCATGGGAGAGCGCAGATACAGGCATCGAAACCACGCCGAAATGGTCTGACCCACTGCCCGATGGTTCAAAGATTCGCATCTGGACAGGCGAACGCGAACAGCACATCTCGACTGACATCGCCTATGCCGTGTGGCAGTTCTGGCGCTGGACAGGCGACGATGCCTTCATGCGAAATCACGGCGCGGAAATCGTGCTGGATACGGCTGCATTTTGGGGCAGTCGTGTTGAGCCAAAAGATGGTCACTACGAAATCTCGGAGCAGATTGGGCCGGACGAATATCACGAAGGCGTTGATAATAGTGTGTTCACAAACCGTATGGTGGTCTGGCACTTAGAGACCGCGCTCAAGCTGTTGAAGTGGCTGGAACTAACCTCACCTGTTGATGCCGCCCGTTTGACAGCCGTCCTCGACCTGAACCCATCGCGGCTGGCACACTGGAAAGACGTGATCGCCAATATGCTCATCCCCTACGATGAGGAAAAGCGCATCCACGTCCAGTTCCCCGGCTTCTTCGATCTTGAATACGTGCCCGTGCCAGATTATGAGCCGCGCACCATGAGTGTTCAGCAAATACTCGGACACCATCGCTCCACCCAAACACAGGTTATCAAACAATCCGACGTGGTGATGCTCATCGGGCTGCTCGGTGAAGAACTGGCCGAGCGCGATGTGCTGCTGAACAATTGGAATACTTACTACCCGCGCACCGATCACGGCTCATCGCTCAGTCCATCGGTACATGCGCGTGTGGCCGCACAGCTTGGACTCAATGATGCCGCTATTCATATGTTCCAACACGCGGCCAGTATCGACCTCGGTGATAACAAAGGCAATGTGCACGATGGTATTCATGCGGCGGCCTGCGGCGGTTTGTGGCAAGCGGCAGTGTTCGGCTTCGGCGGAGTGCGCTTAGATGAAGGCGGTGCGCTCAAGATTCAACCGAACTTACCCGCGCACTGGAAGCGGGTCGAGTTCACCATCTTCCATCGCGGCGAGAAAAAGCGCATCACACTCACCAACGAGGCGACAGATTAACTTGGGTTCCAACCGGCGTGATACCAAATCGCTGTCGGAGAAGTGAAATACATCGTCTGCGGAACGACTTCATCGCACTTAGTAAAGAGTTGGAGGATAAGGATATGCGACACACAAGAGTTATAGTTTGGGTGCTGGTTGTTATGCTGGCGCTGGTGACAGGCAGCTTTGCGACAGCACAAGATCCCGTCGAAATCACACTGCAAGGCTGGTCATCGAACCCCACCGAAGACGCGGCTCTGCAAGCAGCAGTGGACGCCTTCATGGAAGCAAATCCCAACATCGACGTGACCATCCAGTATTCGCCCGATCACGCGACCACAATGCAGGCGGCCTTTGCGGCCACATCGGACAACGTGAAACCGCCGGAAGTGTTCTTCGTCAACAGCGACAAGTTCTCGGATTGGGCCAGCGCGGGCGTACTCGCACCTGCTGAAGAAAATATCGAGGACGTGGAAGGCATCTTCCCATCGCTGCTCAATGTGTTCACCTATCAGGGAACGCTCTACTGCCCGCCGAAGGACTTCTCGACGCTGGCACTGCTGTACAACCGCGACCTGTTCGACGCGGCTGGTGTGGAATACCCCACTGCCGACTGGACATGGGATGATCTGCGCGCCGCTTCTGAAGCGCTGACCACCACCAACGACGCGGGCGAACAAGTCGTGGGTGTAGTGCTGCCGGCGGAACTACCACGCTGGCTACCATTCCTGTATCAAGCGGGCGGCGCACCGTTCAGCGAAGACATGAGCGCAACCACCATCAACAGCCCTGAAGCGCAAGAAGCTTTAGACTTCTACGTCAACCTGCGGCTGGATGGCTTCGGTGCTGAACCATCAGCAGTGGACTCTGGTTGGGGTGGCGAAGCGTTCGGTAATCAACGCGCCGCCATGGCCCTCGAAGGCAATTGGGCGATCAGCTTTCTAAACGAAACCTATCCTGATCTGAATTGGGGCATCGCTGAACTTCCCGCAGGCTCCGGTGGCGAAGGCACGATGGCCTTTACCGTGTGTCTCGGTGTAGCAGCGGACAACGATCACCTCGAAGAATCATGGGCACTGGTCAACTGGCTCACGGGCCCTGAAGGCGCGATGACCGTTGCCGAAGAAGGCTTTGGCCCGATGCCTGCGCGTATGGATGCGGCGGAGCGCTGGATCGAAGTTCGCGGCGAAGACTATCAGCCGTTTGTAGCTGGTGCCGAAAACGCCTTTCCGTGGGTGCTGCCGCCCGGTTTCCAGGAGTTCGCGGATAACTTCAACAGCTCGATTCAGCAGGCGTTTGACGGGCAGCTTTTCCCTGAAGACGTGCTGACGAGTTCGGAAGAAGTCGCCAACGAGATTTACGCACGCTAGTTCACAGCCCGAAACATAGGGGCGACGCAGCAAACCTCGTTTGTTCATCGCCCCTACCTCAATAAATTAAGGGGCGCTAACATGGCGCAGGCAGTCTCCACCACCCGCGTCGCGGCAAAGGTCTCCACGCTGCAAAGTAAAAAACGCGAAGAGATGATCGCGGGTTATGGTTTCCTCGCCCCAGCGCTCATCGTCTTCACGGTGTTCTTGATTATCCCGATCTTGTTCGCCGTGTACATCAGCATGACCGATTGGAACGGTACAACGCCGCTTGGCCGTGCCGACTCGTACAATTTTGTCGGGCTGTCGAACTACACTGATCTGCTGTCCGGCGGCGGCAACCGTCAGGCGACCTTTTTTAAAGCGCTCAAAAATACGATCTACTTTGTAATTGGCGTCGTGCCCACACAGACGGTGATCTCGCTGGTGCTGGCCGTCATCCTCAACCAGCGCTGGCTGAAAGCCAAAGGCTTCTTCCGCACGGCGTTTTATTTCCCGTCGATCACCTCATCGGTGGTTATTTCGTTGATCTTTATGTGGATGTTCACTCGCGGCGGTCTGGTCAACGGGGCTATCCATTCGCTGTTTCCCAACTATGAAAGCGTGAACTGGCTCGACGATTCCAGCGGGCTGATTCACAACTTTCTCGGACTGTTCGGCGTGAACCTGCGTAATGCGGGCGATTGGGCGCGGGCGGAAGTTTTCGGACTGCGCGGCTGGGATTGGATCAGCGGCCCCAGCGTGACCATGTTCATGATTATGATCCTCAACACATGGACGACCATCGGTACGATGATGGTGATATTTCTGGCTGCGCTGCAAAATATTCCGGGTTCCGTCTACGAAGCGGCCACAGTAGACGGCGCGAGTTCTTGGCAGACTTTCCGCAAGATCACCGTTCCCTTGCTCCGCCCGACGATCTTCTTTGTGCTGACGCTGGGCTTAATCGGTACATTTCAGGTGTTCGATCAAATTTACGTGATTAATAAAGAGGGCGGCCCGGCCCAAACCACGCTGACCATCGCTTACGTCGTGTTCATGAACGGCTTCCGCAATCAGTCGATGGGCGTGGCGGCAGCGACGGCCATTCTGTTGTTCATTATCATCTTCGCCTTCACCCTGCTACAACGTCGTGTCGTCGGTGAAACGGCAGATACGTAAGATAGTTCTGAGTTTCGAGTGCTGAGTAACAAAGTACGGAGTACAGCGCACTGAGTACAGCGTACCGAGTACAAAATGCTAGAGGCTAGAAGCTGCTGGCTGACCGCTATTTCAGGAGACAACGCTTATGGCTGCTGTGGCTGTCCCTGTTCAAGAACAATCCGGCTTTGGACGTATGATGCGGCGTATCATCCCTTACGTCGGCTGGTTTGTGTTGATCCTGTTCGCACTGGTGGAGATATTGCCGTTCGCGTTCACCATCGCCAATTCGTTCAAGTGCCTGCCCGCCGTGCAGGAGAACCCGACGGCCTTGATCCCTGTACCGCCGTTCGGCGTTGAATGTGTGCGCCCTGATGGTGGGTCGCTGTCCGCGTCGGCAACCACCAGCGGCGTGACCTTTAACCCGACATTGCAAGGCTATCAAGAGATTTTCAGCGAACGGCTTCCGCGCTGGCTGATAAACACGGTCATCTACTCCGGTGCGGTCTTGATCTTACGCCTGCTGTTCGACTCGCTGGCAGGCTATGCGCTGGCACGGCTGCGATTTCCCGGCAATCGCCTGATATTTTTCATCATTCTCGGCACGATGATGATTCCCGGCGTAGTGCTGCTGATTCCGCGTTTCATCATCCTCAAGCAGTTGGGGATGCTCAACACCTATCATGGCTTTATTTTCTCGCTGGCGGCGGATGCCTTCGGCATCTTCTTGATGAAACAGTTCTTCGAGTCGATTCCGCTGGAGATCGAAGAAGCGGCGCAGGTGGACGGCGCGAACCGCCTGACGATGTTCTTCCGCATCGTACTGCCGATGGCTACTCCCGCGCTGACT
>JACMMD010001193.1 GCA_014379235.1 Anaerolineae bacterium | reverse complement strand
CGCCCATAGTAGCGAGGCGAATGTGGCGCGTCGTCGCCGTTGGCACTGGCGGCGGTGTCGCTTCAACCGCTATTGCAGCTTGTACGGTCTCGACCTCGACACGGCTGATGATGGTTTGCTCAATCTCGGCATCAGACATGCCCGAAAATATAGTGGCCCGCTGGATGTAATCCGCCCGCGCTGCCTCGAACTCCGGCGCGACCTGACAATCCGTTGGTATGGGGAGTGACAGCGTGACAGACCATCCACGATTGACCGCACATGGATCGACTTCAAGCATCCGCGCTTGCAACTCATTATGGTAAATCGACTCGCGTATCATCGCTTCGTAGACCAAGAGTCCAAACGTCGCTTGATCGCTGAGGAGTGTTGCCACGTTTTGTACCGCGCCCGCTTGCGGGTTTTCAAGATCGTTCGGATCCAAAGCGCTGATGCCGTTCTCTCGAACCAAGTGCAGCAGCGTCTCAAAATAGCGCCAGCGTTCATAGCGAACCCGTGCCCGAAACGCTCCGAGCGTAATCGGCTGATCGCGTACTGCCGCTATTGCCAGCGAAACGTCCACGCCTTCGGGGTCAGGCGGGATAACGTAGCCTTCCTGCGCGCCCGCCGGAGCAATCAATAACAGGCAGCATAGAAGCAGCAAAAGCTGAACGAAACGTGGAACCGACACACGCATATTTACATCTCCAACTTAAAAGGCATTTTGGGCGATTATGCCATATCGCCTGCATCATGTCTTGCCAAACGCCGCGCCCGCAGTCGTTCCAATGGATACAGCGACAACAGTACCGCGCCGCCGATCAGTAAGCCGCCGAGCCACAGATTGAGCGTCATTTGCTGGCCGAGCAGGGCCACGCTCAACACCGCGCCCACCAACGGCTGCGCGAAGAAAAACAGCGATGCCACCGACGCATCCACCAGCGCAAACGAACGATTCCACAGCCACATTGCGCCCGCCGTCGAAACGACACCCAGATACAACACGCCAAGTACCACGCCCGCGTCGATATCATCAATCGGGCGCTTGGGCAGTTCGAGGAGCGCCGATGGAATCGTCAGCAGCAGGCCGCCCATGAAGGCCACGAGCGTCACCGTCAACGTATCGGTTTGAGGTTCACCACCATCAGATGGGATGCTGACTTTGCGTACCAGCACCGAATACAAACCCCACGTCAGCGCGGCCAGCGCCAGCACCAGATTGCCGACGAACGTATCCGAGCCAAAATCGGCCTGACTCAAGTCGATGATGAGCAGCACCCCCACTGTTGCTAACCCCACCGCCGCGATACGCTGCATCGTCAGCCGTTCGTGCAAGATTAGCGCCGCGAAGATCAAGATAAACGCCGGAGATGCGCTGGTAACTAACGCGCCGTTGATGGCCGTCGATAAATCCGTGCCGACAAACTGCGCGCCAACGCTCACCCCAAAGCCGACGAAACCGACGGCTACCAAACGCAGCACTTCGCGCCGGTTGGGCCACGGCACGTTCGCAGTTCGCCAGCGAATCACCAGCAAAACGACTGCGCCGAGAATCAGGCGGATAGTTAGCAGCGTGAACGGCGGAATCACCTTCAACACCACATCCGACACCACATACATTCCGCCCCAGATGGCCGCCGCTAACAGTCCATAAATCGCGCCCCGT
>JACMMD010001192.1 GCA_014379235.1 Anaerolineae bacterium | reverse complement strand
GTTCCGCCGCACAACAGCGTCAGGTGATACAGGCGGTACTGATCGGGCGCGGCGGCGTTCAGATTGGCCACGCTCACCTGTAGATAGTCGGCATGGTCGCCATCTGGCGCGGAAACCACTTCACTAAATACGCCGCCATCGTCACGGGCGAAGGTCACTTCATACGGATTGTGATCTGCGGGCGCGGCGGGGACAGCGCTCAGGCGATAATTTACGGCGCTGGTGGCGGCGGTTTGCGGCAGAACGATCACGAAGCTCTGCTGACTTTGCGCGAAGCTAAACGGCACAATCAGCGCGTTGCCACAGGTGAAAACCGGGTCTTCCGGCGCGCCCCAGCGTACATTCTCGACACCGACGCCGCTGCACACCAGCGCCACCGCGAAGGTTCGCTGATGATTGGGCGCGTTCGGCGATAAGCCGGACACTTGCAGCGTCACCATATCGGCGCGGCTGGCGCTGCCATTGTTCATCGGATACGAAATCGCGCCATCGAACTGGCCGCCGTTATCGCGGTCTACGGCGAACGTGTAGCTGTTGACGGCGGGCGCGCTGTTATAGGTGGTATAGCTAACATTCTGCGCCCAGTAATCACCGCGAGGGAACGAAGGCGCAACCACTGGCAGCGCGGCACATTCGCCCTGCATATTGACGACGCTGGCCGCAATCCAACCCTGCCCGTCGGGCGTATCGCTCACCAAGAACCAACCGTTACCGCTCTGGCCGCTGGCCGTGAGTGAACTGCCTGCCGACAATGTGCCGATAATCATGTAGCTGGTGCTGGGGCCGTTGCGAATGTTGACCGTCACGGCGGGGCTGGTGATCGTACAGGGAACAGACGCGGCGACAGGTGCGACAACTGCGTTCGATTCAACTGGCGCAGCGCTGGCTACTGTCACAAAATCCCCACCGATATTGGCAGGTAGCGGGGAATCTTCGGGCGCGGACATCGCGCTCACGGGCGCATCGGCGGCGGCCCGGCTGACGAATAGGTTCACGGGCGAAACACCAGAGGCAGTGCGGGCGGAGTGGTTGGATGAGACGCGGATTTTATAGAAACCATTGCCGGGAGCAACCGTCAGCGTGGCATTCCGCAGTGTCCCACCATCCAACAGCGCCACGACTTGATCCATCTGGTCGAGCACCTGCGCCGTGAACTGCACATCCGGCGCGGCGGCTTCAAGCGTGAGCGTCATCGCGCTGGCAGGGTCAGCGTTGAAACTGTAGGTCTGCGCGAAGGGTTCGCTGCTGGATGCAGCGGGCGCAGCACTTGACGCGAATGTAATGTAACGTCCATCGCCCTCGTTCGGCAGATTTTCAGACGAGACGGTGCTGTTGGCGGTGCGACAGGATGCCGACCCCGACACAATCAAAAGCAGCAGCAAGGCGAAGCCCGTCATCGGGCGCAAACTATGGCGGCTTTTGTCGGGCTGAACGGTTGTGTTGTTCATGACCATCTCGCGCTGACATACTTGTTCGGGCTGTTGCTAGGGCTAGAGGTTGAAACCTCTGGCTAGAATGGGCTAACTGCTGACTGGCTGACCACTGATCGCTAGATGCTATCGTAATGTCTCCTGTAGTCCCCTCCGCCAACCTGACGCAAACCTGACCGCTATCCTACTCTTACCATGTGCTAACAGTTTGCGTGGAACCCGAACGTCTTGCGGAGCGTCTGCAAATGGGGCTTCTGTATAATTGACATGGACTAGCTTTGTGAGAGGATGAAAGATGATGTTTAAGCAGCTAAGATTGATAATCCTCGCAGCGTTGTTGGCGCTCACGGTGGGTGCGGCACAAGCACAAGATCAGGAAACGTGGTCGGCGTGGATGTTCAACCTGACTACTATGCAGATGGTTCGCGTCAACAGTTGGGATGAAACACAGTCCGAACCAGTCACCGTGACGCTGCCTGATGGCATGATGCTCCAGCGCCCGCCGGTTTCTTTCGGCTACGATGGCAACCGTTTCGCTGCCTGTGTCACCGACGTAACCGGCACGAATTTCCACGTCATCATCTACGATGTCCCGGCGGCGGTGACGATTATGAACCACGATCTCGGTCAAGCGCTGGCCTGCGATGTCAGCGCTGAGGCTTTCAACGATGACAATAACACTCAGCTAACCGTCGGTGTGTTCCGCCACTTCGAGGACGATCCCGCGCCAGAGCCAGCGTGGGAACTGCTGGTGCTGGACATCGGCTCAGGCAGCATCGTTAGCAGCTTGAACCCCGATCTTCCGCCATCTGGCAACGCGCCCAGCCCCTCAGAACTCGGCAGCATCATCCCGTATGTCAACTATTTCAGCGAGAACGTGATCGCTTTCAGGGCGATTCCGTATGCCACCGACGCGATGGAAGCTCCCGGTGTCGTCTGGGGTTCGGGCAGCCTGAGCTATGACATCATCGACATCTACGGGCGCGTGAGCCTGCACCTGCTCAACTCAACGGGCGAGGCGCTGTGGATTCAGCAGCTAGACAGCTTGCCGCCTGTCACACTCGAAGGGCTGGGAGTGCCAGCCAATGCCGTTATGGTGTCCAACAAGAACGGCGAACGCGGCGCGGT
>JACMMD010001191.1 GCA_014379235.1 Anaerolineae bacterium | reverse complement strand
TGCAGGGAGCGCTGGCGTTTGGCCTTATCGAGTTTCATGGGGAACGGTTGAATAATAACTTCACCAATGGGCTTCCACTCAAAGTAGGCTTGAAGGAGTGTAGCTAAACAGAGAATGATGGCATTATGCAGCTTGCCAGCAGGTGACATCTGGATAACCGTCTCTTCGACCCATTCGCAGCGTTCGTGGGCATAACGTTCAAGGTACTCCTCGAACGTCACATCAGTGGCGACAATCGTTTCACCGTCTCAATGACGCTTTCGTACATCCTGCGTTCCTCGTGTTTGCTGCCGCTATTGTAGCAATCGACTATGAAAAGTGCAGCACTTAGGTTATTCGCGTGGCGACAATGCCTATCGCGGCATCAACGTAGATTTCATGGATATGCCACGAAATACTTATTCATCTATAATATATTCGCGCATGATAGTTGCTATACTAGAGGTAATTCCATCGATTGTTCGAGCCGGGATCACACCTCACTCTATCGTAATCTCCGGCAGCTAAGGAGACTTCACGATGTTAAGACTAGCAGTCTCTTTCCTTGTGGTTGCAGTTGTGGTGTCGCTGTTCGGTTTCGGCAACATCGCCGGCACGGCGTCGGAAGTTGCGCGGTGGTTATTGGTGATCTTCATCGGGTTGTTCGTTATCACGCTGGCGGCTGGCGATTACGTCGGTAAGAAAGTGATAAACTAACAGCCAGCACATCGATCAAAGAGGAGTTGTCTCTATGCTTAGCTTCGCAGTCATTTTCGTAGTGATTGCCATTATCTCGGCGCTGTTCGGGTTTGGCAATCTCGCAGGCACAGCATCGAACATCGCTCAACTAATGTTTTTTGTGTTCCTCGTGCTGTTCCTCATATCGGTGATTATCGGACGCAGGCGCACAGTCTAACAAGCCGCGCCTGTAGACACTATTTGCGGGGAGCGGTGTGCCAACTTGGCACACCGCTTTCTATTTGGCAGAGTGTTTTAACTGACAGCTCTATAAAATTACACATTAACATTATGAGCTTCTAATATCCGGTTCACAATCTATAAATACAATTCTTATAAAGTCATAGTATTCTTGCAGCATAAGTTCTTAGAAAGCAAAGGAGACATCCACATGATCGGTTTAGCGCTAACATTTCTGGTGATTGCAATTGTCGCGGCAGTCCTCGGCTTTGGCGGGATTGCAGGCACGGCAGCCGGGATTGCTCAGATTTTGTTCTTCGTCTTCCTTGTGCTGTTCATCGTATCGCTAATCTTTGGTCGTCGTCGCGTATTCTAGTGCGCGTGATTGACAACTCAGCTTGTAATGTGAAAAGCGCCCGAAAGGGCGCTTTTCATTTGTGGTGCTTACGGGTAAAGGGCAGGTCTCAGACCTGCCCCTACAATGGTTATTCTGTTCCTAAATCGAGACGATACGCTTGGCGACACGAAGCTGTTTGGGGAACAGCGGCAAGAAATCGAGCAGGCCGTTATAACGCCCGTTCTGCTGCTCGCTGAGATAACGCCGCAGCACACTGACCGTTCCTGCGAGTACCGTCATGCCGCGAGTTTTGCGCTCCATGAGGACATACGCCTGTGCTTCGGCTTTACTGATGTGATCTTCCAGATAGATGGCCACCGCGCCCGCGATGAACAGCGTGATGAATTGATCTTCCCATGACGGATGCAAGGCGGCTAGCTGTTCACTGATCGGCAGGGCCGTTTTCGATGCTTCGGCGACCCGTTCGCCGTTGGCACGAAGCTGCGTGAGCAGGAGGATGCGTCCAAACTGCGAGATCGCGGCGCGGTAAACATGGCCGGGGTCTTCATCGAAGGGCCACGGCGCGCTTTCTCCCCACGCCAGACGCGGCGGAGCGATGGCGATCAACTCTTTGCCCAAGCGGATACCGACTTCCTGTTCAGCAGGGTAAGAAATATTGGGCACAAAGATCAGGTCTTCAGGGATTTCGCCGAGAAACGGTTGCAGAAATGGCTTAAAGCTCACCTTCTCGAACATCTTGCGCGATTCGCTGAGGCTTTTATTCCACTCGTCGGCTTCTTCTTTCCACCACTGTTCTAGGCCAGTTTTGTCGTAGAAATCACGAAGCTGCTGATGCCATCGCGGCGGAACCCAACGCGGCAGCGCTTTGGTTTCCAGTGACGGCCAGCTTAATACCATGACGAAAGTGTACAGGGCCTCAAGCGGCGCGCCCTGATCGAGAAGGTTCTGCATGGTGCGAACGGCATCGTGCGATTGATGCTCCGCGAGGAATTTGCGAGTGGCGCGGGCGTGAGCATGGGCCAAGTGCGGGCGGCGCTCATAAGCCTTATTGGGCCAGTCCGTGGCCGCTAAGACCGCCGAAATCAAGCGGATGCGGTCATCGAGTCTTACCGTTACGTCAGGGGTGGGGTGCTGCTTGTCCATAAATTGCGTTCCAGACCATTCGGCTGTTTTGGTAATTGTAACGAGGCCGCCGCAAACACGGCAAGTTACCGTCTTCGCCGTTGCCTCTGGCGAGTGTGCTGATTAGAATGAGTCTATCATGCGTGTGGCTCTATTTTCCGATACGTTTCTCCCAAAAGTGGATGGCATCGTCAAAGTCGTCTGCCTGCTCCTCGACCATCTGGCCGAGCGCGGTGTCGAATCAGCGATCTTCGTGCCGCGCATGGATGAGCGCCAGTGCTATGCTAACACTCGCGTTATCAGCGTGCCGGGAGTGACGTTCCCGCTTTATCCTGATCTAAAAATGGCCCCGCCGCGCCTCTCGACTTACCGCGAACTCAAAGCCTTTGATCCCGACGTGGTGCATTTTATCCATCCGATCATTCTTGGCTTAGGCAGCTTTCTACTGGCGAAGCAGTTACATATCCCGACACTGATCTCGTTTCACATCGACTTTGGGCGCATCGCGCATTACTTCAACGTCGGCCCGCTCAACCTCGGCTTTATGGAATATCTCGCGGATTTTCTGACGCCGCTGTTTTTCAACTGGGCGGATTACAGCCTCGCACCGTCGCGCCAGATTCAGCGTGATCTGGTAACGCTCGGCTGCCGCAACGTCGGGTTATGGGGTCGCGGCGTCGATGCCGAACGCTTTCATCCGCGCTATCGCTCCAACGCGATGCGCGCACGGCTGTCGGATGGTCATCCTGATGAAACGCTGCTGCTGTATGTGGGGCGGCTGTCAGTAGAGAAAAGCCTCGAACACCTGCGGCCTGTGCTGGAAAATGTGCCGAATACGCGGCTGGCTATCGTCGGTGATGGGCCGCTGCGGGATGATCTGCAAGCCCGTTTCGCAGGCACGAATACGACGTTCATGGGCTATCTGCATGGCGAGGAACTGTCGCAAGCCTACGCCAGCGCGGATATGTTCGTGTTTCCGTCAGCGATTGAGTCCTTCGGGCTGGTCGTGGTCGAGGCGATGGCGGCGGGTTTGCCTGTGGTGGCGTCTCGCGTCGGCGGCGTATGCGATGTGGTGGACGAGGGGCGCACGGGCTATACGTTCGATGTAGGCGATGTCGCTACTATGATCGACGGCGTGAGGCGTGTCGCGGATGATCGTGCGTACATGGCTGAAATGGGTTTAGCAGCGCGGGCCTTCGCTGAGACCCAAACGTGGCCGTCGATGATGGACGAACTGGTCACGCACTACGAACGCCTCGCACAGTTGAAGCGGCGATGACCTGTTATTTAGGAGAATTGTGTTTACAATTGGAAAAGTTAAC
>JACMMD010001190.1 GCA_014379235.1 Anaerolineae bacterium | reverse complement strand
TACCGCGAAGCGCGCCAGAAGGTACGCGAAGAGTCCACGAATTTTATTGAAGTGTTTGTAAACGCTCCGTTGCAGGTTTGCGCTGACCGTGACGTGAAGGGCATGTATGCCAAAGCCTTCGCAGGCGAAATTAAAGAGTTTACGGGCGTGAGCGACCCTTACGAAGAACCCGAAAAGGCCGAGATCGTCATTCACACCGATCAAGAATCGGTTGAAGACAGCGTTGGCCACATCTTGGGCTATCTGGAAAATCGCGGTCTCATCCCGGCGACGACGCAGGAGACCAGCAATGGCCGCGTATAGTGCGATTGCCCCACACGGCGGCACACTGATTAGCCGCGTCATTGAAGGCGATGATCGCGCCGCCGCTATCGAGCGCGCCGCCTCGCTGGAACAAATCGTTCTGAGCGACATCAACCTCGCTGACCTTGAGATGATCGCGGCGGGCGGCCTCAGCCCGCTCATCGGTTACATGGAACGTGCCGATTACGAGGCGTCGGTTCATCACATGCGCCTCGCCAACGGCCTGCCGTGGACAATTCCGGTGACGTTGGCTGTCACCGACGAACAAGCGGCACGTATTCAGGTCGGGCAAGAAGTTGCGCTCGTCGAGCAAAGCGGCAGCAATGGCAGCGCCGAGACTCACCTGCTGGCCGTGATGGAAGTGCGCGACAAGTTCAACTATGACCGCGACGTTGAAGCGCAAAACGTGTTCCGCACCACTGACACGGCGCATCCCGGTGTGGCGCGCTTACACACACAGGGCAATGTCCTGCTCGGCGGCCCCATTCAGTTGATCGACTGGCCGGCGCGCACGATCAGCGAGTTCAGCGAACTGCGCTACAAGCCCGCCGAAACCCGCGCCATTTTCGCGGAGCGCGGCTGGCGGCGCATCGTCGCATTCCAGACGCGCAATCCGATCCACCGCGCCCATGAGTATATTCAGAAAACCGCTCTCGAAATCGTCGACGGTTTGCTGCTGCATCCGCTGGTTGGACAAACCAAAGGCGACGACGTTCCGGCGGATGTGCGCGTGGAGAGCTATCAAGCGATTTTGAGCAGCTACTATCCGGCATCGAGAGTGCTGCTGGGCGTATTCCCGGCGGCCATGCGCTATGCCGGCCCGCGTGAAGCGATTTTCCACGCCATCGCCCGCAAGAACTACGGCTGTACACATTTCATTGTTGGGCGCGACCATGCCGGAGTCGGCAACTACTATGGCACATACGACGCGCACTTGATCTTCGATGAGTTCACGCCCGAAGAAATCGGCATCATGCCGCTGTTCTTTGAACATGCTTTCTTCTGCCGTGCCTGTGGGCAGATTGTCTCCTTGAAAACCTGCCCGCACGACAAAGAGAATCATCTGCATCTGAGCGGCACACAGGTTCGCCAGAAACTCGCGGCGGGTGAACTGCTGCCCGTCGAATTCACCCGGCCCGAAGTCAGCCGCGTGTTGATGCGCGCTTATCAATCGGGCGACAAGCAGCAGGCATAGAATTGAAATATGTAGGGGCAGGTCTGAGACCTGCCCCTGCGCGGGCGACACGGTACAAACTTCGTTTGTTTGATCGCCCCTACGGGAGAAGATTTTGGATTTTACGCTGTTGTTTTCGGTGATGATTGTCGGGTTTGCCGCGCAGATGATCGACGGGTCGCTTGGTATGGGCTACGGCGTCATCTCCAACAGCTTTCTGCTGATGCTCGGCATTCCGCCCGCGCTCACCAGTTCGAGCGTACATTTGTCCAAGATGTTCACCAACGGCGCGGCGGGGCTGTCGCATATCCGCTTCGGCAACGTTGATAAACGACTGCTCATCCGGCTGATTCCGACGGGTGTTCTCGGTGGCATCATTGGCGCGCTGGTGTTGAGCGCACTGCCACATGGCGTAGCGCGCCCGTTCGTAGCAGTCTATCTGTTCATCGCTGGCCTGCTCATCATCCGCAAAGCTATTCGCCGCCGCCAAGCCGTTGAACTAGCGGATGCGACCATCAACACCGAGAAAAAGCTATTCCCGCTCGGTGCGCTCGGCGGCTTTCTAGACGCGATTGGGGGCGGCGGTTGGGGCCCCGTCGTGACATCGACGCTGATCATACGCGGCAATAACCCGCGCCTGTCCATCGGATCGGGCAGCGTCGCAGAGTTCTTCGTCTCCGTCGCTATCTTCGCCACTTTCAGCAGCCGCTTTTCACTGGCGGAGCAGGGCACGGTGATCTTAGGGCTGATTATCGGCGGCGTGTTGGCTGCACCATTGAGCGCCTATCTGTGTGGGCGGCTTCCGGTACGCCCCTCGCTGGTGGCCGTCGGTCTGCTGATTATGGGCGTCAGCATAGGGATGCTATGAATTACCCGGTAATGCTGCGGCTAGAAGGTCGAAGCGTTGTCATCGTCGGCGGCGGCAAGGTCGCGGCGCGCAAAACGCCCGACCTGCTCAACGCGGGCGCACGGGTTACAATCATCAGCCCTGCGCTCAACCCTGCGTTGGAGATGCTCAACGCTCAAGGTGTGATTACGTGGCAAGCGACAAGCTACGCGCCCGGCCAACTGACAGTGGTCAAGCCGATGCTGGTGTTTGCGGCCACCAACTCCCCGGCGGTGAATCAGCAGGTGGCCGCCGAAGCAGAGTCGTTAGGCATTTTGGTCGATGTGGTCGATGAATCTGCCGCCAGTGATTTCAGCAGTATGGCGGCACTGCGGCGCGGCCCGCTGACTGTAGCGATTGCTACTGAGGGAGCGTCGCCCGCGCTGACGGCACATCTGCGGCGCAAGCTCGATGCGATGGTTGGCGACGAATACACCACGCTGGCCACATGGCTGGCGAAACTGCGCCCATTCGTGCGAGCGAATATCGCCTCAGAAAATGAGCGCTGCGCTTTGTGGCAAGAGATCATCGACTCCCCTATCCTTGACGATCTCCGCAGCCGCGATGAAGACAGCGCCCGCGCCCTACTCGACTCGCTCCTGTCCAACGCGCTCTCCACCAACGAAACACACCAGCAAACGTCCGGTTGATGAACACCCACTTAGCACTGGTTCTGGCCGGACACGGTTCGCATATCAGCCCGCAAACAGCGGGGCTTGTGTGGGCGCTGGTCGATCAGATTCGGGCGCTGAACATCGTCGATGAAGTCACGGCGGCCTTCTGGAAAGAAGCGCCCTCGTTTCATCAAGTGTTCGATACCATAGCGGCGACAGATGTAACGGTTGTGCCGTTGTTCACCGCGCAGGGCTATTTCACGCGCAGCGTGATTCCGGCTGAGATGGAACTCACAGACTCGGTGACGACGCGAAACGGGCGCACGATCCATTATGCGCGCACCTTGAGCGAACACCCCTATTTAGCGAAAGTCGTGCGCCAGCGCGTCGAGGATGCGCTGCGAGAATCAGGCGCGAAAGCCAACGACACCGCCGTTGTTATCATCGGTCACGGCACACGCCGCAACCCCGACAGCCGCGCCGCCACCGAAGCGCAAGCCGCGCTGATTCGTGAAAGTGGACTAGCGGCGGAAGCGGTAGCAGTGTTTCTCGATGATACGCCGGACATCCCCGCCGTCTACAGCATGACGAGCGCGCCGACGTTGATCGCCGTGCCCTATTTTCTGGCGCTCGGTTCGCATACGACGCTGGATGTTCCCGAAGAACTGGGCCTCGAAGCGGGGCAGAATCGCGGGCGCGTGAACGGGCGCGAGGTGATCTATACGCTGCCTGTTGGTGTCGATGACGCGCTGCTGGATGTCGTGTTGGAACTGGCGCGGGATGCAGGCGCGCCGCTCAAGACACCGCAAGTCGGCTCATCGTGGGATAGTTTCCCGACAATCGGGCGCGATGAACTGGCGTACTCCGTCGGCACGGGCGGGATGCGTTTCGGTCAATTGTGGCTGACACCCACAGAGGTTCGCACAACCGCCGACATTGACCGCGATAATTTAACGACACTGGATAACCCATCGACGCTGCGAAAATGGGTACGCGAGACACATTCTTTTCGCCCCTTGCCTACATCGAACGATCTGCCGAACGGTTGGCGTATCGATATAGATACGCCGGAGAAACTCGCCGCTGTTGTCGAAACCGTTTATCCCGGCGCGTTGGCTGATTGCGCCGCAAACTGCGGCGGCACGTTAAAAGTGAACTCAGTTGAAAACGTCGCTGCACGGCAAACGGGCATGTTTCGAGCGCTCAACCAGCTATCGCAAGCACAGCAGGCCTTCGTGGTCGCGGGCGTGTGCGGTAACTGTGTGCGAACGGCGTCATGGTTTCATGGGGAGACACGGCCCGGCGCGCTGTCATGCCCCGAACCGTGCAATATATGGATGAGCAAAGCGTTGGAGATTTTAAAATGACTTATCGTAAAGACGACGGCATTGGAACTGTTTATCTGGTGGGCGCGGGGCCCGGCGACCCCGACCTGATTACGGTCAAGGGCTTGAAGCTGCTGCGCCGCGCCGACGTGGTGCTGTTTGACCGCCTTGCATCCGACGAACTCTTGAACGAAGCGCGCCCCGATGCCGAACTCATCGACGTGGGCAAGACACCTTATCGCGCCAGCATCAGCCAAGACGAGATCAACGCACTGTTGGTCGAGAAAGCGCAGGCCGGTTTGACCGTTGTGCGACTCAAAGGCGGCGACCCGTTCGTGTTCGGACGCGGCGGCGAAGAAGCGCTGGCTTGCTACGCGGCGGGCGTTCGCTTCGAGGTCGTGCCGGGAGTTTCGAGCGCGATTGCCGCCCCCGCCTACGCCGGAATTCCGGTCACGCATCGCCATATGAGTACGGGTTTCACGGTGTTCACCGGCCACGAAGACCCCAACAAAGACGAAACCAGCGTCGATTATGAGGCTTTAGCCCGTGTCGGTACGCTGGTGCTGATGATGGGCTTGGGCAAGCTGGCCAAAATCAGCGAACGCCTACAAGCCGCCGGACTCGCGCCGGAAACGCCCGCCGTGTGCATCGAGTGGGCCAGCACCGATCAGCAGCGCGTCATCGAGGGAACACTGGCCACGATTGCGGCGCTGGTGTCCGAAGCGGGCTTTGAATCGCCCGCGACAACGGTCATCGGCGCGGTGGCTGCTCTACCGCAGCAGGGTCTGCGCTGGTTCAAAGACCACGAAATTGAGATTTGCAGCTAGCGCATATTTCCATACGGGCGATACATTTGTCGCCCCTACAAATTAAATATTGATTCGTTTGTAGGGGCACGATGCATCGTGCCCCTATACATTTATATTGTCTGTGAATTTTGGCGCGATTGTAGATTTTATCACTATTGGTTATAGGTTTTTACCGATTTCTGTGGTATTTTTTGGAGAATTGGATTAAGTTAAACACTGAGAATATCAAACTTAACTATGTCATCCAGACCTGTTAACCCCGTGCAACACACCAGTTCACAAAACGGCGGGCCGGCAAAAGGTCGCCCAACCAAACGCCAATACGTGCGCTTCGCCTTTTACAAAATAGACCCCCTGTGGCGGCGATTACCACCTGAAGAACAAGCCGACCAAAAACGCGAGCTTTCCGAAACGATTCAGAACTTCGGACGGCGGATGCTGCTGCGTCCGTTCAGCCTGATGGGAACGCGGGCCGACGCGGAACTGCTGCTGTGGCAAATCGCGGAGAGCATCGAGCCGTTTCAGCAGCTTGCGACGGCGATGATGTCTACGCGCATGGGCGGCTATCTCACGCTGGAACATTCGCTGCTGTCGCAAACCAAGCGCTCGGTCTACGAGATCAAAGACCCCAGCGGCGAGGAACGCGAACAGTTGATTGTGCAGGTGACAGATGCCAAATACCTGTTCATCTATCCGTTCGTCAAAACGCGCAACTGGTATCGTATGCCGCTCGACGCGCGGCAGGTCGTCATGGACGAGCATATCACCGTCGGACGTAAATATCCGGCGGTCAAGCTCAACACGACCTATTCGTTCGGGCTAGACGATCAGGAGTTCGTCGTCGCTTTCGAGACCGACGAACCCGCCGATTTTCTTGACCTTGTACAAGAACTGCGCGAGACCGAATCCAGCCTGTACACCCTGCGCGACACTCCGCTGTTTTCGTGTGTTCGCATGGGACTCGATCAAGCGCTGGACTCGCTTGGCGGGCCAGCAATTGCCGTCGAAGATGAGCCGGAAGAAGCGCGTGAGGTGTGGGTCGAAGTCGGCCCGTTAGACGATTTCGCTCCCGGCACGACTCGCGTGATCTACCTCGACGGGCAGCAGGCGGCGTTATTCAACGTCGGCGGCAAATTGTACGCCATCAGCAATCGCTGTTCACATGCGCGTGGGCCGTTGAGCGAAGGAGCGGTTAGCTGTGATGAGAGTGATAACTGCACAGTGGTTTGCCCGTGGCATTATGCCAAGTATGATCTCGCTACAGGGCAAGTGGTAGACGGCATCGCCAGCGCGCCCGTCGCCAAATACGAAGTCGATGTGCGCGACGGTGTGATTTATGTCGGGCGTGTGCCGCAGATCGAAGCCATTC
>JACMMD010001189.1 GCA_014379235.1 Anaerolineae bacterium | reverse complement strand
GCGATCTGCGCGCCGTCGTTCATGACGATGGCAAGGTCGGCGGCTTTGAGCGCGGGAACGTCGTTGACACCATCGCCCACCATCGCCACATATTCGCCTTGCTCTTTCAGCGCCATAATCAAGCGGCGCTTGGTGTCCGGCTCGATGCGGGCGAACACCGTCCCACGCATCGCGGCGGCGGATAGTTCACCATCGGACATGGCGACCAATTGATCGCCCGTGTAAGCTTGCTCGACCTGCATTCCGGCTTCGGCGGCGATGGCGCGCACCGTCTCGACGTTATCGCCGGAAATGACCTTGAGCTTGACGCCCTGCTCGCTGAAGGCTTGCAGCGTCTCCCGAATATCATCGCGTACCTTATCGCCCATGACAATCAAGGCAAGCGGCTGCGCGGCGTTACCGAGATGTGTGTCAGTGGGTGGCTCGGTTGTCCGTGCGAAGGCCAGCACTCGCAAACCGCCAGCGGCCAGTTCACTAGCCCGTCGCGCCAATTCGCTGTTGGGGTCTAGCACGCGCTCCGGCGCACCGAGAATCAGCGTTTCGTCGCTGAACTCTATCGCGCCCCACTTGCGCGCCGACGTGAACGGGATTTCACGGATTTTCTGCGGCTGCGCGGCAGAAGCCCCGTTCGGGTTCGATTGTATATAGGTATCAATTGCGCCCGCCGTGCGGTTCAAATGAGAAAGGCTGCCGGTATAAGCGCGTAAATAAGCCTGAACTTTGTCCGGCGATACGCCATCGGGCGACAGCACTTCGGTGACGGTCAGTTCGTTGCGCGTAAGTGTCCCGGTCTTGTCGAAGCACAACACTGTCACATTAGCCAGCGACTCGACGGCGTTGACGCGCTGAATAAGCGTTTGGTGACGGGTAATGCGGATCGCGCCGATAGTCAGCGACAGCACCGCCAACAGTACCAACCCTTGCGGCACGAGGCTGGTCACGAACACCACCGAGTTCTTGACGATCTCCAGAAACGGCTGATCGAGGCGGTAGCTCTGGATGAACAGCATTGGCACGAGGATGAACATGGCGATGACCGAAAGCTGCACAATGGCATCGATGCGAACCTGCGTCGGCGTCTTGATATTCTTGTAGGCTTTGGCGAGAGTGGATAGGCGGTTGATGGTGCTTTCTTTACCGACCTTCGTCACCTGCATCACGCCCGTCCCGGCCACCACGAACGAGCCGGAAACGAGGTCATTGCCCGCATCTTTATGCACCGCGTCGGACTCGCCCGTAAGCTGCGATTCGTCCATTTCCAGCGCGTCGCTATGTGCGACACGCCCATCCACCACCAGCCGATCACCGGGTTCGATGGGCAGCATATCGTCTATCACAAGCTGCTTCTGCGGCACGGTGATGAGCTTACCATCGCGCCAGACTTTGACCTCTTGAGCGGACAGCGCCGCGAGGCTGTCAAGCTTACGCTTGGCGTTGATCTCTTGAATCATGCCCAGAAACGAATTCGAGATGACACTGAAACCCGCGAAGAAGAAAGCAGTGTATTCACGGAAGACCAGCAAGATAATCAACAGTACGGACAGGACGATATTGAACAGGTTGAACACGTTGTCGCGGACGATTTCCCAATAGGTACGCCCGACGCGGGCCTCGTAGTTG
>JACMMD010001188.1 GCA_014379235.1 Anaerolineae bacterium | reverse complement strand
TCGCCGCTGCGCTGGCCGAGGTTAATCACTCCCGGCTGCGGCACTTGCACCTGTAAGCCCGCCGTGATGGCCGGGTCCTCGACGCTTTGGAACAGCGCGCCGAAGTAAATCTCGTCGGCGTCTAACGCTGGGTTGAAGGTCGTCAGCGCCATCGTCACCTGAATACGGCTGATGCGCGTGGCGGCGTTGTTGCCAAACTGCGTCTCTAAGAAATCGGCAGGCGGCGCGATGACGATCAGCCCGCCGTCGCCCTGACCCACACCCAGTCGCCAGAACTCGCCGTCTTGCCCTTGCGAGAACTGTTCGGCGCTCCATGGGAAAATGCCCGGATAAATACTCAAGCGGTTAAACAACGGCAAGAACAACTGCTGACCCTGTAGACCCTGCGGCGGCAGCGTCGGTGTGAGCGTGGCAGTGGGAGTATAGGTACTGCTTGGTGTGGCGGTTGGCGGCGAGGTTGGCGTAAAGGTGTTGGTCGCTGTGGGTGACAGTGTAGGCGTTTCGCTCGGCGTTGTCGTGAGCGTGGCGCTAGGTGTGATGTTCGAGCGCGTGGCCGACGGTAACAGCGTAGCCGTGGCCAAATCCGCCGAAGTTGGGCGAACGAGCGTGATCTGCGTCGGTACGATGATCGGCAGTGTTGGTAGTTCGGTTGCTTCAGCGGCGGCGGTTGCTGCACCTTCGGCAGTCGTGGTATAGGCGGCGGCGATAATGGCAACCTGCGTATTGGTCGCGTTTTCGTCCGGCGTCGGGCTGAGGGTGACGGCCAGCGCG
This sequence comes from Anaerolineae bacterium, assembly GCA_014379235.1. Taxonomy (GTDB): domain Bacteria; phylum Chloroflexota; class Anaerolineae; order Aggregatilineales; family Phototrophicaceae; genus JACMMD01. Next base: position 5,850 of record JACMMD010001188.1, on the reverse strand, counting down.
GTCACGCTGCCAATATCTACGACTCCCGAAGCGATCAATCCTACGGCTGCCAGCGCCACAATGACAACCAGCAGCAGCAAAATACGCGGCAAGCGCCCGCGTGAACGCTGATCGGGCGCTTGGTCTGCGTAGCGTGTCCCTGTGTAACCGGGAGCAGCGGCCACCTCGAACGGCTGAATGTCTTCGGCGTCGGCTTCTTGAATCTCCGGCGTCGGATTATCGGTTGGCGGCGCGGGGAACTCCGGCGCACGTTCGACCACATCGTACCAGTGGCGATAGAGCGGGTAAGCCGGATGGCGGTCAATGAACATGGCCCGCAAAAGCTGGTTGAAGCGGTTGATCTTCTCGCTGCGGCGGACGTTGGTATCGGTGTATACGCTCAGAAAGTGCGTATAGGTGTCGCGCCACTGGCGAAGCGTAGACGCATGGGCTTTGCCGATCAGCGCCGTTGTCTTATCCATCAGCAGTTGATGGATGTCGCGCACGTCGTCGATAGGATCATCGGGACGGCGCTCGATGATCTGCGACATGATGCGCGCTTTGGTGTAGAGTTCGGCGGTGGCGGCTTGGAGTTCCATCAGCCATGTGCGATAGTCGGTCAGGGCCAGCCCTGACGTTTTTTCCAACTCTTCGACAGCGTGGATGGCGTTTTCCAGCTTCGTGCCGGCCAAACGAAATTCGCCGTCCGACCAATCGCGGGTCGCGGCTTCGAGTTCGCGCAAGCTGGCCAGTCCAGTAGCCAACGCGCCGCGACTCTCCGGGCTTTCTTCAAGCTGGCGGCGGGTGGCTTCGAGATTTTCCATGGCCTGCGGGCTGCTGATCTCGTTGAGCAGTTCCGCCGCTGCCATAACATCCCGGCGCTGCTGCATGAAATCGTCCAGCGCCCGTAAAGCGACGTGACGGGCCGCGTTTTCGTTCTGCGTCAGGGTGCGGCCTGCGGCTTCGCGCCAGAACAACGCATCTTCTAGCGAACCTTCGTGCGCGTCCAACGAGCCGAACAGCACAAAGTTAAAAAACAGGATTCGCAGTGCGGCGGTGCTGCGGCGTTCGTAGATTTCGACCAAGCCCTTTTGCATAGCGCGCAGGTAGGTGTCTTTGCTGGGCATCTGCGTAGCGAAGTTGTCGCGCATGGCGCGTTCGTCCACGCTGAACAGCCCTTCGCACTCGGCCAGCGTGGCTTGTGTGCGCTTGGAGTCGCCAATGCCGTTGCGCTCGACCCATGTGCGCGTGATCTCGGTCAGGCTGCGGAGTCGGCGCGTGGCCGCCATCTGCGTATCGGTGCGGGCGATTTCCAGCGCTTGCTGCGCCAGCCGTTCGGCATCGGCCAAACGTCCGCGATCAAAGGCTTCCCAACCGTCAGCCAGCGCTCGGCCCAAGCCGCCGAAAATGGCGTGACGCTCGATGTAGTGCGCGCCTGTCACTACACTGCGAAGCTGGTTCAGCCAGCCGGAAAGCGTCGGGCTGATGGTCGATACCGAATCGGTGGCCGTTGTCAGCGCGGTAATCGCGCCGTAGCGGTCTCCCTGTACACTGGCATCGGCATAGGTGGCCCATGCTTGCGCGGCGGCGTTCAGCCCTTCGACCATGCCCACCAGCAGTTCATCGAACAAGCGCTCGACAAACGGCGACAGGTCACGCTGAGAAGCGCGCAGCCAGTTTTCTAAGTCCGTGCCATCGGCGGCAGGGACGTAGGTTTGATACGATTGCAGCAGTTCGTAGAGGCCGTTCAGCAGCCGCCCGACCAAATCCCACGCGGGATTGGTGGGGTCGATGGCGCGGCTGTGGTCTAAGGCTTCGAGCGCATCACGCGGGCTGGATGTCGCCTGCTTGCCGATGACGTGCATATTGTCGGCCAAGGCCATGGCCGCATCTAACGCTCGATCAAGCGACGACACGGGCAGACGGCGATCCGGCAAATTGTGAGGGCTGTTGAGTGTCTCGAACAGCGCACTCAGCGCCGTGAGTTCATCGACCAATGCGCGGTAGCCATCACGCAGGGCGATCAAGCTGATGACACCGGGAGCGTTGAGCGTTTGCACTGTGAGATTGATCTCCGCGATCAGCGCCCGCGATTCGGTCACGGGCAAGCCGTCAGCGGCCAGCGCTTGCAGAGCAGTATCAAGGCGCTGCAAGTTCGGGCGCAGCAGCATCACTTCCGGCACATGCGCCGAAACTCGCTCGGCCAAGAGCAGTTGCAGCCGCCACGATTCATCGTCCGATGCGCCGCGCAGCAGCAGGTTCGCAGCCTGTTCTATCTGATTGTCGAACACCAGCGCAATCGCGTCCGTGACTGCGGGCGGCGTTAGCAGCGCGCCGTTTTGCCCGACTTCGGCATCGACCAGCAGCATCGACCAATCACGCAGCAGGGTAATCATGCGCGAGATACGCGGGCTGGCCAGTCCTTGTATTTCAGTCAGCAGCCCGACGGCCCGCGTCCAATTGCTGCTTTCCAGATAAATCCGCACTGCGTCCAGATCGCCGCCGATTTCCAGATCACGCAGTCGGGCGTGAATGTCCTCGTGGGCTTCGCGGCTCGGCGGATAACCGGGATCGGCGGCCAGCGCGGGTTCGAGCGTGGCCAGCATCGCCCGCAGTTCATCTTTGCTGCGTTCGCGGCGCAAGCGTTCAGCCACATGAGCCAGCGCGCCGTTGCGCTCACGTTCGAGCGGGGCGCGATAGCTGGCTAGAACCTGACGCAGTTCTTGAATGCTTTGATAACGGTGGCGGACGTTGGGGTTCGCCGCTTTGCTGACGATGTGCTGCAACTGCGGCGCGATGCGCTCGTTATAAGCGCCGAAGTCCAAGCGGAAATCCTCACCCGCTTCACGGGCGCTGTCCCGCGAGACATCCATGCGGCTGCCTGCCGTCAGGATGAGGTACAGCAGTTCGCCTACTTGATAGATGTCGCTCTGGCGGCTGATGCCCTGCGGCGTACTTTCGTCGCCTTCGAGAAAGACCACGTTGCCCCAGTCGATGACTTTGAGCGTGTAGTGGTCTCGATCCCAGAACAGGTGCTTGGCGTCCACGTCGTTGTAAACGATGTCGTGTTCGTGGGCGTTTTGCAGCAGGTCGAGCAGCCTATCGACGATGATCAGCATTTCGAGTTCGGGCAGGCGTTCGCCGTGTGCGCCGAGTTCGCGCACCATGTCTTCAAGGATTTGCCCCTGTGCGCGCTCCATGACGATGTAACGATGGGGGATGCCGCCAACGACAAATTGGCCGCTGCCGAGCAAAGCTGTCAGCACCGCATGACCCGCGAGGCGGCTCAGGGCCTTGCGCTCGTTGAGGATGCTCACTTCTTGTCCGGCGCGAATCGGCGGCGCGTCGTTAGGCGCGGGGCGCTTGATGACCACCGGACGGTCATTGTCCTGCGTGTCTACTGCGCGCAGCGTTTCGCCGGAGCGTCCGCGTGGATAGATGTAATCGTAGCGATAACGATTATCAAAAAGGCTGTCAGCCATAAAATATAAATAACTCCTAGCCCGATGTCGGGATGGGGCCTATTGTACGCACTCACGTCAAGCGCCGCAAAGTAAGAGCTGATTAAGGCGCGCTATCAGTTGACGCCTGCGACTGAACCACGTAGGATTCTGGCACAGATAATGGAATGAGGGCGATTGTTATGAACGAGACCGCATCAGCGACACGAAACTATCGTTTTCTGGATAACGAAATAGATCGACAGGGTTTTTGCGACGATATGCGGCGGGTACGGCAAGGCGTGTTAGACGTTGCCAAACGTGTCCCCGAAGCGCAGTGGTACGAGCCGCGTTATCATGGTTGGACGCTGGCGGCTATGCTCGGACACCTGCACCAGATGGACAGGCTGGAGATGATGCTGATTCAGGCGGCGATGGTGGGCATTCGCATTCCAGTTCCGCCTGCGCTGCTTAACAGCTTTAACGATGCGATGTCAAAGGTGTTCCGTCAACGCGTGATGCAAACGACGCTGCGTAGCATCGAGCAGAATGAAAAGCACATCGCTGATTTTATTATGCGCGTTCCGGTGAAGCAGTTCAGCAAGACGGTTTATGATCCCGCTATCGACAAAACGCTGACCGTCGAGCAGGCGATTCAAGAGTTCTATTTGTATCATTGGCAAGATCACCTCGCGGATATGCGGAAGGTGGACAGTTAGTGCTGAGTACCGGGTGCTGAGTACATCAGAGTGAAGAAGGTACGAGGTACGAGGTTCGAGTAAAAGCAGTGCTGAGTTCTAAGTAGGGGCGTTCAATTGAACGCCCGATGTGCTAATGGCTAACAGCTAATTGCTATGTTGAAAGGACAACAACATATGGAAGCAGGGCGTAACTTTCTGGCTGAGAACGCGAAAAAGCCAGGTGTCGTCACGACACCGAGCGGCTTGCAGTACAAGGTCATTCGCGCAGGCGAAGGCGCCAAGCCATCCAGTCGTGGCGAAGTCGAAGTTCACTACAAGGGCAGCCTGACCGACGGCACGGTGTTCGATAGTTCCTACGAGCGCGGCGAACCGATTTCGTTTCTACTGACGCAGGTCATTCCCGGCTGGTCAGAGGGGGTTCAGTTGATGGCTCTCGGCTCAAAGTACGAGTTCTACATCCCGTTCGAGTTGGCCTATGGCCCCAAGGGTATCCCCGGTGTGATTCCCGCGTACTCGACGCTGATCTTTGAGGTCGAACTGCTCAAGGTTTATTCGTAGATGCGGGCGCAAAAATGCGCGTGGTGATTCAACGAGTGAAGCACGGCAGCGTCACGATTGATGGCGTTATCGTCGGCGCAGTAGAGGCGGGGTTCGTAGTATTGATCGGCATCACACATGGCGATACTCGCGCTGAGGCCGAACTGTTGGCCAAGAAAACCGCCAACCTGCGCGTGTTCGAGGACGACGCGGGCAAGATGAACCTGTCTGCGTTGGATACGGGCGCGGGCGTGCTGGTGGTGTCGCAGTTTACGCTGTACGCCGACACGCGCAAAGGCCGCCGTCCGAGCTTTATCGACGCCGCGCCGCCGGACATCGCCGCGCCGCTCGTGGATTATTATGCCGAACGCCTGCGCGCTGAGGGAATCGCTCACGTCACGCAGGGCGTTTTCGGCGCGATGATGCTGGTCGAGATTCACAACGACGGGCCGGTGACGATCATTCTGGATACGGATGAGCTAAAATAAAGTCGAACGGTAGTTGATGGAGAGGTTGAGCGATGTCCGACGCAACTCGAATTCGTATGACGCTGGCAGAATTTAAGGCGATGCCCGAAACGAGCGGCTTTGTTGAATTCATAGCCGGAGAGGTCATTGTGAGTCCTACCCCGAAATATCCGCATCAACAATCAGTGGCCAAGATACATCTGTATCTTGATGGGTTAGATTTAGCGGGTGAAATTGTTCTTTCCCCGATGGATGTGTATTTCGGTGAGGATGCGCTTGAGCCGGATGTGTTCTGGGTCATGCCGGGTGGACGCTGCCAGCTTGGTGAGGATGGCTACTGGTACGGCGCGCCTGATCTGGTGGTCGAGGTCGCTTCGCCGTCAACCGTATACCGAGATCGAGGGCGCAAGTTTGAAATTTATGAAGAGTACGGCGTCCGTGAATATTGGCTGGTAGACACCGATGCGCGCTTTATCGAAGTGTACGCACTGGTCGATGGGCGCTTCGAGCGTAAGGGCGTGTTCGGTAAGGGGACGGAATTCACGTCGGCTGTGTTGGGCCAGACGGTGAAGGTAGATATGTTGTTCAAGTAACGGTCAGCTAAAACGTTGTCGCTTGATTAAGCCTTATCCGATACAATTACATCCTCGTTGTCCCGTTCTTCTCCTTGGCTGCACACACCTACCATCCCGTCCGGTCTCCTTATTTCTATTTATGATTATTTGT
>JACMMD010001187.1 GCA_014379235.1 Anaerolineae bacterium | reverse complement strand
GTAACGCCGCTGCCAGTCATCGGCGCGACACGGCCTCCTATTAATTTGCCAACGTCAACCACAGTAGCCAACTTTGCAACTACCGCTGTCCCATCGATAAGCACATTGACACCTTGGTTCGGCGGTTTCCGCACCGCGTTACCTTCAAATGCCACATCGATTGCCGGCAACCGTACAACACCCGTGAACTCCACACCACAGGCAACACCGATTGTCGTCACCGGCCCGGATATGACACCACAAACCGCACCCATCACGCCTCGCCCAATCGTCGTCGCGGATGCTGGTGCTGCGTTAAGTCCCAACCGTATCACAGTGGAAAACGCGACCTTATTGGCGCAGACAATATCATTACAGCCTGCCGACGCAGCAACCATTCGCGGAGTCGCGCTCGGCGACGGCTTGGTGGCAGCAGCGGTGAGCGATGGCAGCATCGCGCTGTGGAATCTCAACGGTGTACCCGTTGGAACGCTGCGAGGCTACAGCGGCGTCGTGCAAGCGGTGACCGTCAGCAGTGATGGACGCCTTATCGCGGCGGGCGGCGATGATGGCACGGTACGGCTGTGGGATGTCGATGGCACACCACGCGCCGTATTGTACGGGCATAGTGGGCCGGTGCGCGCCGTCGCATTCAGCCCTGATGGAACACGCCTTGCGTCGGCATCCGAAGATTTTACTGTTCGCCTGTGGGACGTGAACTCTGGCGCGGCACTCGCCGTTCTTGAAGGCCACGATGAACGGGTGATGGGTGTCGCTTTTAGTCCCGACGGCGCAACGCTGGCTTCAGGCGGTGAAGACGGCCTTGTACGTCTCTGGAACGTTGCCACAGGCACAGAGCGCGGCCAACTGGTTGGCCACGCGGGGCCGGTGCGCGCCCTCGCTTTTAGTCCCGACGGTTCACTGATCGCAACGGGCAGCACAGACGGCACGGTGCGCCTATGGGATACCGCCACTGAGAGACTTATAAACACGCTGCAAGGCCACGAAAGTTGGGTGTTCAGCGTGGGCTTTAGCCCAGATGGAACGCTGGTCGCTTCCGGTGGGCGTGACCAAACAGCGCGTGTGTGGGATGCAGCTAGCGGCCAATCGCTAACGGTTCTACGCGGACATGGTGGTTGGGTACTCGGCGTAGCTTTCAGTCAGGATGGTGAGATTCTAGCCTCTGGCAGCGGTGACGGTCTGCTGCGTTTGTGGCGTGTGAGCGAGTAATAATCCTCGCAAATTTAATTGCGCCGCAACTCGAACTGTGTCATATTAGCTCTGACACCTAACGTCAAACGTCGGGGTTTCTATGCCGCGTGTTTTTATCTCCTACCGCCGCACGGACAGCAGCGCAGTATCAGGGCGTATCTATGACCGCCTCGTAAACTCGCTCGGTGAACGCAGCGTGTTCAAAGATGTGGACGATATTCCCCCCGGCGCTGATTTCCGCAAGGTACTTGAAAACGAAGTCGGGCGCGCAGACGTCCTGCTGGTCATCATCGGGCGGCAGTGGGCGACTGTTGCTGATGAAAACGGGCAAAGGCGGCTCAACGACCCGAACGACTTCGTGCGTATCGAGATCGAAACCAGTCTCACCCGCGACAACATCCTGACTATTCCCGTACTCGTCGATAACGCACAGATTCCCGACTTCGATCAACTGCCGGAAAGCCTGCGCGATCTGCGCTACCGTAATGCCGTCCCCGTTCGCAACGACCCCGACTTCAACCGCGACATGATGCGGCTGATTAGCCATCTGAAAAACGTTAGTAACAGCCACAAAGTCCGCCGCGCCGGGCCATCGCGCCGCATATTGAATCTCGGCGGCGTATTAATCGTGGCGCTGCTCTTGGCATCAATGGCTGCTTTGCTGATCCTTTGGCAGCGCGGGGCTGAGGAGGCTATCACACAGTCAGCGACCAAACAAGCGAGTACGGTAATCGCGCAAAACATGACATCCGCCGCACTGGAAAATCGTATCGGCACGTTGGAAGTGATGACGATCACATTCGCTGCTCCTCTTGCCACCGCCACACTCAACGCCAGCGATACACCGCAGCCGCCAACACCTACCGAGACTGAACGACCAACCGAAACGGATACGCCTCGCCCGCCAACAGCCACAAACACGCAGCGGCCAACGGAATCGGATACGCCCCTTCCAGCACAAATGGGTGAAATTAGCGCGCCGTTCGGCTTAGAAACGAATATTCGTCAAGGGCCAGGCAGCGAATATCCTACCGTGACGACAGTTGAGACGGGCACAATCATTCAACTTCTCGACTCGATGCCCAACGCAACGACCTTTTGGCAGCACATTCAATTGGAAGATGGCACAACGGGTTGGGTCGGGGCAGATTTTGTCATTGTGATGAACGATTCTACCGTGACAGCCATAGCCACATATGCTCTATCTGTACGTGTTGAACCCAATGTTAATACCGCGTCACTTGCAACCATACCGGTGAACACGCGGATTGCGCTTCGGGCCACCACTGCGGAACAATTGTGGTTCAAAGTGCGCTATGAGGGACGAGAGGGTTGGGTACGCGCTGCTGGACTGAATATCGAAGGCGACACCTCGCAGCTTCCGGTAAACGACATAGAAGCAGACGCGCCGTCGGCAACACCACCGTCCACAAGGGCATTTGCCTCTAATGGTGTGTCAAGTGCGCCATTCATCAATTACTTCACACCAGACCACACCAGCGCGCCCCAAAATGCGTCCGTCGTTCTCTCTTGGGAATCGGATGCTGATACTGCCCGCTTAGAGGTCGTGAACTCGTATGGTATTACCCTGCAAACCTATACAGTAACTGCAACGGGATCGCTCACTATCACCGTGCCGGGAAATCAAGGGCCGCAGGTTACGTATCGCCTAGTCGCTCAACGAAATGGGCAAGAAACCACAGCCACAGTAGACATAACAATTACGTAAGCACTACCAATCGCAACCTTGCAAAGCGTGCCATCGGTCATGCTAATTCGCTACAGCTTTTTTATACGAATGCTGTTGCTTATGGCGACACCTTGTGGCATAGTAAGCCCATATTGCAGTACATTTCGTTCGAGATAACGTTGGGCTGGTTGGATGCCGCGCATTTTCATTTCGCACCGTTGGGACGACCACGCCGCCACTTCGACCACAAGCATCCTTTACGATCAACTGGTCGAGTTTTTTGGCGAAGATGATGTCTTGATGGATGCCGGTGATGTTCCCATGACCGCCAAATACTGTGCGGAACTGGAACAAGAAGTCGGTAGCTGCGATATACTGCTGGTGGTTATCGGCCCGCGCTGGGTCGAAAGCGCCTATGCCGATGGAACGCGACGGCTGGACGACCCCGACGATTACGTTCACATTGAAATTGCCACAGCGCTGCATCGCTCGTCTATCCAAATCTTTCTGGTTCTGGTCGGGCAAACTCCAATGCCTACCGTGCCGGAGTTACCGTCTGTGCTGGGGCCGGTGCTGCGTCATGAAGCCCTCGCGGTACGTGCCGACGGCGGCAACTTTGAGCGCGATCTCGCCCGCCTGCTGCTGAAACTGCATCCGCAAGAGCTTACTCAAAACGCGCCCCGCGCAGCCCAGCCCGAACGCCCGCCGTTGTGGGTTCTGCTCGGTTCTGGCGTAGGTGTACTGCTGGTGTTCGGCATCGGTTATATGGTGCTTCGCAGCCAGCTACCACAATCGCAGTTGACAACGCCAACCGCAGAAGCCAGCCGCGTCGCCTCGATTGAACCACCGACACTAGTGGCGATGCTCTCTACCAACACCGGTATACCACTGGTCACGCCATTTACGCCGACCTCTACCGATTTGCCGACCCTGACCGAAACGCCCACGACTCTACCTACAGCTACTCCCGCGACTCCGGTTGTGTATACAGCGCGGGCCTTAATCGCCCGCAGCGGGCCGGGTTCGGATTATGCTGGCGTGATGACGCTGGACGCCGATGTGGTTCTGCCATTGATCGGCATCAGCGAGGATGGCGCATGGTATCAGGTGACGCTGCCCGATGGCGGCTTAGGCTGGCTGGCGGCTAATCCGGTACTCGTGGAAAGCGCGGGTGATTTGCGCGGTCTGCCTTTCGGGGCGACCCCGACGCGCACACCAACCGATACGCCGACCTTTACGCCAACCTTCACGCCAAGCGATACGCCAACGATTACACCCTCGATCACACCGACTGACCGCGCCACTCGCATTCCTTCGATCACACCGACGGCGACGCTCGGCTCAGGCGCGACTCAGATCAATATGCAGACACCGCTGGCCACGTCCGAGTTTTATGGAACACTGCCGCCGTTAGCCTTTGCCACCAATACGCCCGACGGTGGGCCAACCTCGACCAACGCGCCGCCTGTGAACTCCGGCCCGTTACAGGCGATTTCAATCCCGGCTACGACCAATGACCTTGTGCCAGCCCGACAACTGCCAGACTTCGACGCGCCGTTAGCCTTCAATATCCCGGCGTTCGCGCTGGTGCAGGTGGTCGCCCGCAGCGCCAACGGCGGTTGGTACAAAGTGCGTTATAACGAGACGACAGGTTGGGTTGTGCCGTTTACGCTGCAAGTCGGCGGCGATACGGCGACGCTGCCGCTGGTGGTGGTCGCCCGCACGATTGCCGACACCTCACTTAAAAATGGGCCGCTCGAAGGCGCGGACTCGATGCAAACAATTCCCGGTGGCGCGTTGATCGAACTTGTGGCCATCACCCGCGACAATCTGTGGTATCACGCACAGGTCGGCGGCGAGGAAGGTTGGGTCGCGGTCAGCGCGGTCAGCCCTGCTAGCAGTACCAGCAATCTACCTGTCGAATAGCCGACTGCAAACAAGGGGTTTAAACCCCTAGCTCAATAACGCTCACCACCAGAAATTCCACACGCCCGTTGTGTGAACCAGATACCACATCACACCGCCCACCAGATGCAGCCCATACAGCGCCGCGCACAACCCAAACTTTAGCGTATTCGCGGTTGAAGGCGGCATCTTGCGTACTTGCTGGATCAGAAACACCAGCGCAACCCTGAACAACAGCAGCAGCGTCACCTGTGCGCCCCAGATGAAATCGCCCACGATGCGCCCGCCGCGCAAATCACCGATGAAATAAGC
>JACMMD010001186.1 GCA_014379235.1 Anaerolineae bacterium | reverse complement strand
TCAATCGTCAGGGCGCTGAGAGCAATCGAAAGCGGCGGCAGATCGGCCATCAACTGCACCTGAGTTGCGGTGGCCACCAGATCAATCGCGTGACGCTGACGAGTCGGCAGCAGTTCCGCACCATCGTAAACGCGCACCACGCCGGCCTCGATGTCGCTGGTAGCCAGCACCGCTCCATTCGCGGAACAGGCCATCATATTGATGAAATAGTGCGTATTCAGCCGCTTGAGTATGGTCCCGCCCGAATCTGTGAGTACGACACTGCGCCCATCCGAGACGAAAATCGCCGCGCCTCTACCGCCCTGCGCCATCGCTACCAATGGCCGCATTTCTTCATCCGGCTGCAAGCCGACATCGAACGCGCCAATGTGAATATGCTGCTGGAAAATGTGCAGTTTCCCGTCGGCGGCAATGGCGGCCACCGTGCCCAACAGCGGATCTAATCCGGCGGCGATAAATTCAACTTCGGCTTCGAACACAGCGACGGGCTTCAACTGTACCTCACCGCCGCCGACATCGAGGAACAAATCGGCCTCATCGACATGATACAGGCGCAGTTTGCCATCTAAGCTGGCATAGATCGTCACTGTGCCAGCCTGCACCACTGGTAGAAACGCTTTATTGGGCGCGACCAGTCCGCTGACGAACTCCGGCCAGCGCTCATCACGGCGGTTACGCGCATCCATCATCTTGAGCGTGTAATCCGCCGCCGCCGTGCCCGTCTCCACATCGAAGAAAGCTACACGGTCACGTCGTAACCACGCCGCGAGCAAGGGTTGGTCGTTCGCCGCCACGCCGCGCAGCAAATCCAGTCGTCCGATTCCCTGATTAGTGAGATGTAAACGCCACGCCATAGCCGCCGCCGTGCGATCTGTTTATTCAGTATTTATTTGGGATATATTTGGGATAAATGTAGCTCAAAACGCGCAATGTGGCAAGCGGGGGAAGCGATTAGCTTTTAGCGATTAGCCATCAGCTTTCAGCACTTTATACTTTGTACTCGAACCTCGAACCTGTTTTTGCACTCCATACCTTCTCCTCAGCAGTCAGAACTGTTATTCAACTTCTCTTACCCGAATGATGCCGCGTGGGGCAGCGATCACGTAGCGCTGCGTAATGGTCGCGTTGCGGATGCTCACCGATTGCAGCGTGTCGGGGCGCAGATAATCGTACAGACTTGGGTTATATTCCGGCTCGATGCCGCTGCCTTCGCGCTCCAAATCTAGGCGTGCCGCCAAGCCATCCGGCACAACCACCGTGATATCGCCATTGAGCGCCGCTATTGTGCCAAGCGTATCCTCAGCTTGCGAGAAAAGCGGATCATATACTGGCAGAGTCACCAGCACATTCCCGCGCTGGAGATTGACGGTCATGCGCTCCACCGCCAGCCCGGCCATATTCAAGTTCGCGCCGCCATCCGTGCCGAGCAGTTCCACATCGAGCGGCACTCCTGTCGGCAGTTCGACGCGCAGTGCGCCGCGCCCAAGCGCTTCCAACATCGGGAACGCTCCCGCCTGTGCCTCATGTAACGTCAGTGTGGCCGAACCATCGGCCTCTTCAACGTAGTCGATGTCTACGCCGCTCTGTCGGCTGCCGAGAAATTCGCCCGAAACGGCCTGCGCTTGCAGCGAGGGCAGCAAATCCACCTGAGCCGTGCCCGTTTGAACGCGCACTCGCAGCAAACTGATGCCTGCGGGCAGCGCTTGAGTAAACGGCTGGCTGAGTTCTTGACGTTGTTCGTTGGCGCGGGAAGAGAAGGCATACACCGCCACG
>JACMMD010001185.1 GCA_014379235.1 Anaerolineae bacterium | reverse complement strand
TGCCCCAACTGCCGCCAATGGCCCACGCGCCGAAACTCACTTCCGAAACTTGCCAGCCCGTGCGCCCTAAATCGCGGTAATTCATTTACATCGCTCCTGTAGAAAGCAGTTCGCTTTTTGGCCCTAGACTCTAGATTCTTGTGATGAGGGATGAGTAACGAGTAGAACCCCGAAACTCAGAACTTAATTGTGCCGCGTTGGGGCGCTGTTTGCCACTATCTCGACTTATATCATGTATTCGATTTAGGATGTGAATAAGGGCGACCCACCGGGTCGCCCCTACGATGGTTATCGGTAGCAGGTGCTTAGGTGGGGTAGCCGCCGCCAGCGTCCTGTTTACCGCGTTCGGTGGCGACTTGCTTGGCGTAATCGTCGGCGCGATATGCCCCAACAGGGTCGGGGTTGATACCCATTTCATTGCGAATCTGTGCCAGCAGGGGGCGAACGTCGGTTTCAAAGGCATCGACCAATACGCCGTGCGCGCCTAAAACATCGCCGTGAAGCTGACGCTGGCGCAGTTCGGCGTAATCGACGATCAGCGCTTTGGCATAGGCAGTCTGGCAGTTGACCACGCTGACGAGCATGGCTTCGAGCTTGGGTTCGATGTTGTGGCTCTGGTCGATCATGTAGGCGACATCTTTGGCTTTGTCGTCGGCTTGCACCAGTTCGGTGTAAATCTCGAACAGTTCCATCGGGTTGCTTGTGCCGACGATGAGATCGTCGTCAGCGTAGCGGCGGGCGTTGAGATGGAAGCCGCCAAGACGGCCCTCATCGAGCAAGAAGGCGACAATCGTGCCGATGTTGGTTCCCTGTGCGTGATGGCCGGTATCAACCAAGACCTGCGCTTGTTCGCCCAATTTGAGCGCCAGAGCGTAGCATGTGCCCCAGTCGGGAAGGTCGGTATGGTAGAAGGCTGGCTCGAAGAATTTGTACTCGATCAACATGCGCGAACCCGCTGGCAGATGCTTGTACGTTTCGCGCAGGGCGTCTTCCATGCGATGCTTGCGCTCGACTACGTTATCCTGTCCGGCATAGTTCGTGCCGTCCGCGAACCACAGGCTGAGGATGTCGCTGTTGACCTTGCCCATGATCTCGCAGCAATCAACCAAGTGGGCCAGCGCTTCCTCTCGCACAGCAGGCGAGGGGTTGGTGACGCTGCCGAGCTTGTACTGCTCGTCCTGAAAGACGTTGGGATTGACCGCGCCGATGCTCACGCCCTGCTGACTGGCATATTCTTGCAGCGCGTCGTAGTCGTCTACTTTGTCCCACGGGATGTGAATAGCGACGCTCGGCGCGATGCCTGTCAAGCGATGGATATAGGCGGCGTCCGCGATGCGCTCGTAGGCGTTGCGGGCTGCGCCGGGCCATGGGAACGTCTTGAAGCGCGTCCCACTGTTGCCGTAACCCCATGATGGTGTTTCGATGTGCTGCGCCTTGAGTTTACTTTTGACGTGTTCAACATCAACGCCGCTTTGGGTCAGGCGCTCGGCCAAACGCTGATAGTCGGCTGAATAGTCCATAATTCGATTTTACCTTGTTACAAAAAAGAGTAAAATGAAACTTGCTTAATGTGATTTCATTTCAAATAGATTTCATTCTTCGTCAGTGTATTGTGTTTGGAAAGTTGTGTCAACCATGTCTGAACCGCTGTTTGTAGAAGAACGACGCCGCGCTATTTTAGATCAATTGAAGCAGCAGGGGCGCGTTTCGGTGAAGGCGCTCAGTGAAAAAATGAGCGTGAGCGCGGTCACAATCCGCCAAGATTTGCGGGTATTGGAAGAGAGTGGTCTGCTCGAACGCACCTATGGTGGGGCTGTACGGCGCGCTCCTGAACCCGTAACGCCAGAGCTTTCGTTTGATGTGCGCCAGACACGCTATACGAATGAGAAGGCTGTCATTGGTGCGGCGGCGGCGGCGATGGTGAAAAGTGGACACAGCATCGCGCTCGATGCGAGCACAACGGCACTGTCGCTCGTGCCACATCTTAAAGGGCTTGACCGTATCACTATCGTGACGAACAGCCTCATCATCGCCAAGAGTTTTCTCGATAGCCCACGCATTCAAGTGCTGCTGCCCGGTGGACGGGTGCGCCGCGATTCGGTTTCGGTGGTTGGCCGGCCAGAAGGGCTGCCGGACATCAACCTGAATCTTGGCTTTTTCGGCACACGTGGCATTACGTTGATGGGCGGCATTACGGATACTGATCCTGACGAGGTGATGATGAAGAAGGCGATGATTGCCCGCTGCGTATCTCCGGTGATTATCGCGGATGGCAGTAAGTGGGGGCACGTCGCACCGTATACGTTCGTCAATCCACAGGAAGTTGAGCGCATCATCACCACTGACCTCGCGCCGCCGGAGTTTATCGCGCAGTTTCGCGGCGAGGGCGTTCAGGTCGAAGTGTTGGTATCAGGCGAATAAACTAGCGCGTCGTAATTATTGACACAGCTTTTAGAGCGAAGTAAAATGGAAGCATACGAAAGCAAACGAAACCTTAGTAAGTTCAGCGTGTGTTTTCATGCAGTGCGTGGTATATTCCGCATTCAATAAATGCGCGCATAAATGCTGCTAGGTTTCTTCACAAAGGTTATTGAGCAATGCCCCAAAATTTATGGAACGATGCCGAGGCAAAGGCCCTACCGGACTTGGACGGCCTTGTCTATCGCAGTAATTTGCTTGGACGTGACCGTGCGGTTTGCAATATCTTCGGCGGGAACACCAGCGCTAAGATCGACGTGGTGAACCATGCTGGACGGCAAACGCGGGTCTTGGCGGTAAAAGCGTCCGGTTCTGACTTAGCAACCATCACTGAACCACAGTTTGCGATTTTGTATCTGGACGATATTCTGCCGCTCATCAACCGCGAAGCGATGACCGATGAAGAAATGGTCGCTTATTTGGATCGCACGGCGTTTGAGCCGGGACGCCCGCGCCAGAGCATTGAAACGTTGATGCACGCCTTCGTCCCGTTTAAGCACGTTGACCACACGCACCCTGACGCGATTATCAGCCTCGCTTGTACACCGAACGCCGAGCAGACAGCCAAAGATGTTTATGGTGATCGCATGGTGTACGTGAAGTACATCCGCCCCGGCTTCACATTGAGCAAGTGGATTGGCGAGAAGATCGCTGCGAACCCGCAGGCGGAATGTGTGGTCATGGGCAAGCACGGGTTGATTGCGTGGGCAGACGACAGTAAGACCTGTTATGACAACAGCATTCGCATCATTGCAGAGGCGGAAGCGTATATCGCGGAACGCAAGCGCGGCAAGCGTGTTTACGGTCAGTTGACAGTGCCCGCGCTGCCCGAAGCGGAACGCCGCGAAATTATGACCGAAGTGCTGCCCGTCATTCGTGGCGCGGTCTCCAAGCGCAGCCACACGATTTTGCAGTATGACGACAGCGAAGCGGTATTGGATATGGTCGGCAGTGCCAAAAGCGGCGAAGTCAGCCAGCAGGGCGCGGCTTGCCCTGACCATCTGGTACACGTCAAGCGGCAGCCATTGTTCATTGATTGGCGCGCCGATCAGGGTGTCGATGCGTTGAAGAAGCTGGTGCAGGATGGCGTGGCCGATTACGAGCAGCGCTACGGTGAATACTTCGAGACCAACAAAGAACCCGGCGACGAACTGCGCGACTCTGCGCCGCGTGTCATTCTTATTCCCGGTATCGGCATGGTCAACACGGGCAAGGATGTCGCCAACGCCGATGTCAGCCGCCAGCTTTATCACCGCGCCGTTGAGGTCATCGGTGGGGCGGAAGCACTCGGTGAGTTCGTTAGCCTGACAGCCAAAGAATCCTACGACATCGAATACTGGCCGCTCGAACTTTATAAGCTGCGTCTGCGTCCGCCGGATCGTGATTTCGCGGGCAAAGTCGTTCTCATCACGGGCGGCGCAAGCGGCATCGGACGCGCTACGGCCTACAAATTGGCCAGCGACGGCGCGCATGTCGTGGTGGCCGACATCAACACGGAAAATGGCGAAGAAGTGGCGGCGGATTTGCAGAAGCGTTTCGGCAAGAAGCGCGCCATGTTCGTACATACCGACGTGACGAGCGAAGCGGCGGTTCAGAACTCGATGCAGCAGGCCATTCTCGCTTACGGCGGGCTGGATGTGCTGGTGAATAATGCCGGAATCGCTGGCGGTATGCCAATTGAAGAGACGACGCTGGCGGATTGGCAGCGGCAGATCGACATTCTGGCGACGGGCTACTTCTTGATGGCGCGTGAAGCCTTCATCCTAATGAAGCGGCAGGGAATCGGCGGCACGATGGTGTTCGTCGGCAGCAAGAACAGCATCGCGGCAGGCAAGGGCGCGGCGGCTTACAGCGCGGCCAAGGCGGCTGAGATTCATCTGGCGCGCTGCATTGCTGAAGAGGGCGGGGCGCACGGTATCCGCGTGAACTCGGTGCTGCCCGATGCGGTTATACGCGGCAGCAGCATTTGGAGCGGCGATTGGAAAGCCGAACGCGCCGCGAACTACGGTGTCGAGATCGATCAGTTGAATGACTTCTATCGTCAGCGCAATGTGTTGAAGGTCGAAATTTTGGCGGAAGATCAGGCAGAGGCGATTGCGTTCCTAGCGGGGCCGCGCTCCTCGAAGACGACGGGCGCGGTGCTGACAGTCGATGGCGGCGTTGCCGCGGCCTACGTCCGCTAAGGCGGGTGCTGTGATGGCGACGGTGGCTGAAAAACACGTTATCGCAATTGATCTAGGGGCTGAGTCGGGTCGTGTATTGAATGTAGGCTTTAACGGTGAACGTCTCCAAGCGGATGACGTTCACCGCTTCCCGAATATCCCGGTGCGGACTGCGGGCAAGCTGTACTGGGATGTGCTGCGCTTGTGGCACGAGATCAGCACAGGCGTCAATATGGCGCTGTCCGGCGCGTCGTCCATCGGTATCGACACATGGGGCGTGGACTTTGCACTGCTTGACCGCGACGGTCAACTTCTTTCTAACCCCGTACATTACCGCGATGATCGTACTATCGGGATATTCGATTGGGCGTTCGAGCGGATGCCGCGCCGCGAAATCTTCGAGCGCACGGGCATTCAGTTTATGGAAATCAACGGGCTGTATCAGATCGCCAGCATGGTGCGTGATAACAGCCCACTTCTGGACAGAGCGGCTACGTTTTTGACGATTGCCGACCTGTTCAACTACTGGTTAAGCGGGGCACGTTCGTGTGAATTCACGCACGTCACCACGCAGCAGGCTTATAACCCGCGTCTCAAGAACTGGGATTTTGAACTACTTTCGGCTCTCGGTATCCCGACGCAAATTTTCCCGGAGATCGTCGCTCCCGGTACGAGGATCGGCGCTTACAGCGGCGTTCCGGTGATTGTGCCGGCCTGTCACGATACGGGCAGTGCGGTTGTCGCCGTGCCAACGACGACCAAGAATTACGCTTATATCAGCAGCGGAACGTGGAGCTTGATCGGCGTTGAAGTCGATGAGGCCGTCATTAACGATGGCTCGTATGAGGCCAATCTCACCAACGAGGGCGGGCTAGACGGCACGTATCGCCTGCTGAAAAACGTGATGGGGCTGTGGATCGCGCAGCAGTGCCGTGCCGCGTGGCGCGAACAGGGTCATGAGTACAGCTACGACGAACTCACGACTCAGGCATCTGCCGCCGAGCCGTTCCGCAGCTTTATCGAGCCGGACGACCCGACGTTTTTGCGCCCCGGTGATATGCCGGAGCGCATCCGTGAGTTTTGTGCGCGCACGGGGCAGCCTCAGCCGGAGACGGTTGGACAGGTGATGCGAACGGTTTATGAAAGCCTTGCGCTGAAATATCGCTACGTGCTGGAAAAGCTAATCGCTCTGTCAGGCAATCCTGTCGAGCGAATGCACGTCATTGGCGGCGGCTCGAAAAACGCGCTGTTATGCCAGATGACGGCGGATGCTATCGGGCGGATGGTGGTCGCGGGGCCGGTAGAGGCAACAGCGCTCGGTAACGCGGTGGTGCAGTTAATCGCGCTTGGTGAAATTGGTAGTGTATCGCAGGCGCGAGAAATCCTGAGCCGCACAACGGGCACGGTCACGTATGAGCCGACCAATGTCAGCGCGTGGGACGATGCTTACGGGCGCTTCAAAGCCCTGCTATCATAAAGAGACGACAATAGTTTTACTTCGCTAAAACTTTACGGGAGATAACCATGTCCAAACGACACCATGTGGTTTTCGTGGGCTGTTTGTTATTGATTGTGCTGGCATTCGCGCTGCCTGCATCCGCGCAGGAAGCGACGCAAGAGGCGAGTGCGGGTAACTGCACTGACACCGCCACGCTGTTACAAAATGACGATGTGGTTGCGGCGCGTGACGCGGCGGTAGCGACGATCCAGGAATCGCTTGGCGTATCGCCCGAAGATGCTGAACGGATTGCGACCAGTATGACGAATTATGCGCTGGGCACGGCAGCGGCAACAGTAGTCATGGACGACGTGAGCGAGGCCAGCTTTGAGCCGACACTCGCGCTGGTGTTGGTAGTGCTGATTCAGCAGGGTCAGCCTGAGGAGGAGCGCAACCAACTGTTTGTGCTGCAAGACCTCACGGCGGAAGATTTTGATATGATGTTGAGCCAACTACCGGGTTTGGATGTGTTCGCAAACGCGCTGTCACAAATGGGTTTTGCGGGCGATGGACTGTTCAATATCATGCCGCTTTCGGTGACAGTGGCGAGAGCAGTAGAAGCTAGTGAGACGCCGTTCGCTGAACTGCCTGCGGAAGAGCAGACCGCCGCTTTAACGGCTGGTGGAGTGGTCGAAGGGGACATCCCATTAGCACAGGGCATAGCGAGTATTCAAGCGCTGCCATCGGATCAACTCACGGCGATGATGGAAGACATGCGTGTATCCGATGAGGCATTAAGCCCCGAACAGGCAACAGTGTTTTTGGCAGCGATGTTGAGTGAGAGCTACATAAACTACAGCGACGTTGCGGCTGAACTCGCGGCGGTTGGTTTGCCTGAAGCTGATGCCCGCAGTGCTGGACAGCAGTTGGTCGGGGCGATGGGACTGATTTCCCGCGCTGCTGTACAAGCTGTATTGACGCAAGAATGTGCTAACTAACGCTATGACGACGATGGACATTCAAACGCTGGTTGATTTGACGCGCACGTTGGGCGAACCACAGCGCGAACTCGTGGTAGTGGGTGAGGGCAACACTTCGTTTCGTTCGAGTGAGGAATCGTTCTGGATTAAAGCCAGCGGGCAGGGGATGAACAACATCGGCCCGAACGGTTTCGTCGAGGTGTATTTCGAGCCAATACTTGACCTGATCGCCAACTCGCCTTCGGAGCGCGCCGAAAGCCAGCGTTTGATGGAAGCGGCGAAAGTCGATGCGTCAGTTACGCTCAAGCCGTCCGTCGAAGTAACATTTCATGCGATGCTGCTCAAAGAGTGTGATGTGCGCTACATCGGGCACACGCATCCGGTAGCGGTCAATGGGATATTGTGCAGCACACGGGCGGAGCAGTTTGCCTTCAACCGCATGTTTCCCGACGAAGCGGTGCTATGTGGGCCGCAGTCGGTACTCGTGCCCTATCTCGATCCCGGCTTGCCACTGGCAAATGGCATCGGTGATGGGACACGGCGCTACATGGATAAATATGGGGAAGCGCCGAAGGTGATTTTGCTGGCTAATCACGGCTTAATCGCGCTGGGGCAGACGCCAAATGAAGTGCTGAACATCACGGCGATGTGCGTCAAAGCGGCGCAAATTTTTACGGGCGCGTATGTCGTTGGCGAACCCGTCTTCTTGTCCGAAGCGGAAATCATGCACATTTACAAGCGACCCGACGAACAGTACCGCCGAGTGCGCTTTGTCACTGGCAGCTAGTCTTTAGAAGTAGGATCGAAGGCATCACGCAGACCATCACCGATCACGTACAAGCACAGCACCGTCACCGTAATCAATAGCCCCGGCAGCACAACCAGATGCGCGCCTTTGGTGAAAAAGCTGCTGGCTTCGGTGAGCATGTTACCCCAACTTGGAGTCGGTGGCCTGACGCCGAAACCAAGAAAACTCAGTGACGATTCCACTAAAATCAGGATACCAATGTCGATGGCCAGCGTCACGACCAAGATCGAGATCAAGTTCGGTACGATGTGACTGAACATGATACGCGAGCTGGATGCACCAATAGCGCGGGCGCTGATGATGTACTCGCGCTCGCGCAGAGACAAGGTTTCGCCGCGCACAAGACGAGTCGTGCTTGTCCAGCCGAGCAGTCCAAGTACGACGATAAGAGTAACTGTAGACTGTGGGATGATGGAGTTCGGGTCGCGGCTGACCGCAAAGATAATCAGCAGTAAGAACAGACTCGGAATCGAGTTGAGTGTGGTAATCACCCAGTTCGTAATATCATCGACGATTCCGCCGTAGTAGCCTGTAACGACCCCTAACGAAACACCGATAACCAGTGACAAAATGGCTGATACGAAGCCAATACTCAACGAAACTTGGCCGGCATACAGCAGGCGCGAAAGCTGATCGCGCCCCAAGTCGTCCGTGCCAAGAAGGTGGCCGGGTGCGCCAATCGGTAGGAACTTATCGGGGATTTCGGTGCTGGTGTAGTTGACACCAAAGGCGCTGCTGATGACAGGCGCGAGGATGGATAAGACGGTCAGCAGCACGACGATGCCGATAGCTACCAGAGTCAAATGGTCGCGGCGCCTGGCCGACGTAATGTT
>JACMMD010000128.1 GCA_014379235.1 Anaerolineae bacterium | reverse complement strand
GTTATGCCTGACAACGCCCGCACATTCTCCAGCGCGTACTGAACCGACGCGGCGGGATTCACGGCCTCAGCCAACTGCGGCGGCAGCGGCTTACCCTTGCCGATGACCACATGCGCCGGCGCATCGGCAGGCAAGTTCGCCAGTTCCCGCGCCTTCTTCAACGCCGCCTGCAAATCGCCCAACTCATCTACCAGACCGAACTCTTTAGCCTGCGCGCCCGTCCACACTCGTCCGCCACCAACCGCGTCCACCGCTTCCGGCGTCAGGCTGCGACCCCGCGCCACATGCTCAACGAACTGCTTATAGATATGCTCGACACTACGCCGAATCCATGCGCGCTGTTCATCGGTGAAAGGAGCGGCATCGCTGAAAATGTTGGAGTTCGTGCCGCGTCCGAACTCCACGACATGACCGCGCACTTTCTCATACACGCCCCCAATCACAGGTTTGAAGCGCAGCACACCAATCGAACCCGTGATCGTTCCCGGCTGGGCCACAATCCAGCGCGCCGGAGTGCTGATGTAGTAACCGCCGGAAGCCGCCGCCGAGTTCATGTACACGACTAACGGACGATCTTTGGCCAGTTCGGCCAGCGCCGAAGTCATCGCTTCCGCCGCTGACGATGCACCACCGCCGCTGTCGACAACTAGCACCACCGCCGCCGCCCGCTTGTCTTTCATCAAGCCACGAACCTGACGCACGACGGTCAAATCGCCTGCGCGTTCGCCGCCGATGAACGGTATCGGGAGCGGTATTCCGCCGGGTGGCCCGCCGCTTTCGCCGGGAATCATCAAGCCGCTCACGGGCAGCACCGCCACGTATGTTTCCTGCGGAGCGCGCCAACGCTCCATTAAGATGCGCTGTGCGCGTGTCCATGTGATGAAATGCTTCGCGCCTAAACGAGCGGGCAGCCCTTCTTCGGTGAGAACGCCGTCGATGTAACCCGCCGCCAGCGCATCCTCGTCTAAATAGGGCGCGCCGTCGATCATCGCCCGCACTGCTTCAGGGGTCATTTTGCGGCCTGTGGCGATGTCGCTGACGATCTGTTCGTAACGCGAGTCTAGCAGCCAATCTACCTGCTGCTGACCTTCCGGCGAGATCGCATCACGGGTAAACATATCCATCGCGCCTTTGAACGGCGAAATGGCCACGCCATCCATCACCACACCAAACAGCGCCAACGTATCTTTGAGAAACAACGCCTGCGAACGCAGCCCGGTTACAGACAATTCACCACCGGGTTGCAGTAAAATCTCATCACAAACACTAGCAATGTAATAAAGAGTAATGTTATACTCTTGAGCAAAGCATACGATCCGTTTGCCACGCGCCTGCAAACGTTGCAAACTATTACGAAGCGTTTGCAAATCGGCCAGTGATAAGCGCAGCCCACGTAAGTGGAGAACGATCCCTTTGGGGCGCGGGTCATCCGCGATGCGCTCGAAAATCGCATCCATCTCCCACAGGCTGATCGGCGCGGGGCCTTGCAAACGGCGGCGCAGCCAACCACGCGCAGCAGGTAGGAGTGGCAGCGCTTCTGGAAGCATAAATGTCACGTAGTCGAAGTCTTTAACCCGCCGCCGCCGCCAGTTACCCAGCGCAATCCGGGCGCGGCGGACAAGATGCAGCGGGTGATAGCGGCGCACCGTTGGGGATAATCGGTTAAACAATTAGGCCTCATTTACCAACAATGATGTAGACTTAGACGAGGTGCATCTATCTGGAACTTGGTTGATCGGGTCAATGTTGGGCTACTTTACCACAGGGCCACGGCCTGAACAATCTTGCATGAATCGGCGATACGACGTTAGGACAGCTATAGCAGGCTTGAGAATTCGATGCAGACTACACCCGCTCGACAAGGGGGTCAACAGCATCCCGTAACCACCATCTTACGCTGGCTAAGTGAGCCATCGTCGGCTGTGATTCAACCTGACCAGCGCCAGCGGGCGCGGCTGCTCTCGTATCTGCTTATCATCGCTATCATCGTCAACCTGATCTCTGCCTTTACCCTCGTTACTGAGTCACGCCTGCTTATTCTCAGTGCTATACTCTTGCTCGGCGTGTTATACATAGTTGGTCGTACTCGCTACTGGATTGTCAGCGCCGTCATCACGATTTTCATCTTCGCCCTGCTCCCCTTCACCGTAATCGGCAGTTTGGCGAACAGCGGACAATACGAACCCGGCGATGCGGTTGGACTAGTATGGGTGGTGTTATCGACGTTGGTGGCCAATCTGCTCATCAATGTCCGTGCAGCACGTAGCGTCGCTTTCATCAACGTTGTCGCCATTCTGCTGCTGCCGTTCGTGTTCCCTATCATCCCCTTGCTTGAAGTGCTGTTTCCCGCGATGTTCGTGCTGACGCTAACGCTGTTCACGGCCATTGTGCGCCGCTACGATCTGCGCCGCGTGACCGAGCAAGAACGCCGCTTGTTCGAGAGTCAAGCCGATCTACGCCGCATCACTGATCATATGCAAGACATCATCGCCTATGCCAACGCAGACGGCGTTATCCAATACCTCAGCCCGTCTTACGAGCGCGTGTTTGGCCGTCCGGTTGAAAAACTCATTGGCACGGTGATTGGCGCAAGCGAAGGCAGCGTGGTTCACCCGGATGATGCCGAAGCGGTCAATCAAGCCATCGCGCAGGCCCGAAGCGATGGCAAAACCGTTCGCGCCGAGTACCGCCATCGCCATGCCGATAGATCGTATCTGTGGCTGGAAATGGTGATTAGCGTTATCCCCCGCGAAATCACAACGGAAAGCATCACCAATGACAGCCTCGCGGGGGGCTTTATCATCACCAACCGCGACATCACCGAGCGCAAGCAGTCCGAAGAAACAGTGCGTTTGCTTGGTTCTGCGGTGGAGCAAACTGGCGAAGCGGTACTCATCGCCACTGGTGAAATCAATAAAAGCCTCGTGATTGTGTTCGTCAATCCGGCATTCACAGCGATGACTGGCTATAGCAGCAACGAAATCCTCGGCAAAACACCGAGCATCCTACAAGGGCCCAATACAGACCTCACCGTCGTAGCGGCAGGCGTAGCGGCTCCGCGGAAAGGTGAAGCGTTTCGGGGCGAAGCCATTAACTACCGCAAGGATGGTTCGGAATACGTCGTGGAATGGTATATCAATCCGGTCAAAAACGCCGCCGGACAGACGACCCACTTTCTCTCTATCCAGCGCGATGTCACTGAGCGTAATCGTATTCAAGTGCTTCTACGCGAAAGCGAAGATCGCTTCCGCCGCATGGCCGATTCTGCTCCGGTGATGATCTGGACGAGTAACCTCGATAATGAAACCACCTACGTTAATAAGCACTGGCTGGAATATTCCGGCAAGCGCTTCGATGAGCAGTTAGGCTCCGGCTGGCTAGAGATCATACATCCCGATGACCGCAAACGTTTGCTGGATACCTATGAGACCGGTTTCGCGGCGCGGGACACGTATCACATCGAGTATCGGATGCGACGGCACGACGGCGTTTATGGCTGGGTGTTGGACACGGGCACACCACGCTTCGACGCGGATGGCACGTTCGCGGGTTACATCGGCTCGTGTATGGACATCAGCGATCTTAAGCAAGCGCAGGATGCACAGCGCATCAGTGAAACCGCCGAACGCGACCAGCGGGCTTTAGCCGAAGCCCTGCGGGACAGCGCCGCCGCGCTCAACAGCACACTCAACACCGACGAAGTGTTAGATCGTATCCTCGAACAGGTAGCGCGAGTGCTGCCCGTCTCCGATTCGATCACGGTGATGCTCATCGACAACGATCAAGCGCGGGTCGTGCGCTTCAAAGGTCATTATCACGAATTGGGCTTGGCCGAATCGATCTGGAAAATCCGTTTCCCCATTAAAGAAACGGCCAATTTGCGCCAGATGATTGACACACGCAAGCCGTTCATCGTCTACGACTCGCGTGAGGTGGATTTCTGGCGCAGCGATCTGCCTGAAGCAAGCTGGATTCGCTCTTATGTGGGCGCGCCGATTTTCATCGAAGGTGAAATTGTCGGCTTTCTCAACCTCGACAGCGCCGAACCGAACACCTTTACCCCGATCCACGCCGAGCGTTTAGAAGCCTTCGCCAATCAAGCGGGCACAGC
>JACMMD010001184.1 GCA_014379235.1 Anaerolineae bacterium | reverse complement strand
TGAACGTTGCGGGCGATTTCTTCCGGTGTCAGTTCAGCGTACCGCGCCAATGTCAGTTCGGGCAGCAGTTCGGTCACATCGGGGCCGATCAAGTGTGCGCCGAGAATTTCCCCGTACTTCTTATCGCTGATGAGCTTCACGAAACCGGACGAGTCGCCCAAGCCGTGCGCCTTGGCGTTGGCCATAAATGGGAACTTAGCCACGTTCACATCGTAGCCCTTTTCCTTAGCCTGCTTCTCGGTGTAGCCAAAGCTGGCAATCTGCGGCTGGCAGTAAGTAGCTTTGGGCATCATGTCGTAGTTGAGCGTGATCGTCGGCGCGCCTGCGATGTTCTCCGCCGCGATGATCCCCATATTCTCCGCGACGTGTGCCAGCATGACTTTCGCGGTCACGTCGCCAATCGCGTAGATGTGCGGAACGCTGGTCTGCATCTTGTCGTTGATTTCCACCGCGCCGCGCTCGGTCAGCTTGACACTGGTCTTTTCTAACCCGTAGCCCTGAGTACGCGGCGCAAAGCCGATAGCCTGCATCACTTTGTCGGCTTCGAGCGTTTGCTGAACGCCGTCTTTGCCCGTGACTTTGACTTTAACGCCCTTGCCCGTGTCCTCGATACTTTCGACCTTCGTGCCGACCATGAGCGTGATGCCGCGCCGCTCGTACTGCTTGTGCAGTTCGGCGGAGACTTCCTCGTCTTCGAGCGGCACAATCCGGTCTAGAAACTCGACAATGGTGACTTTCGTGCCGTAGTTGCTGAGGATGTAGGCGAACTCGACGCCAATCGCGCCCGCTCCAGCGATGATGATGCTGCCGGGAACGTTGTCCTCTAGAATCTGCTCCTCGTAGGTAACGACACGCTCACTGAGTTTAGTGTTGGGGATCAAGCGCGTGGTCGCGCCCGCCGCGATGATCAGGTTCTTGAACTTGAGCGTCTCGCTGCCGCCCTTGTTCAGTTCGACGGTGAGCGTGTTGGGGTCGGTGAATGTGCCCGCGCCGTCATACTCGTCGATCTTGTTCTTCTTCATCAGGTAGTGAACGCCCTTGACGCGACCATCGGCCACCTTGCGGCTGCGCTCATAGGCCACCGAGTAGTTCATGCTGACCTTTCCTTCGATCTCGATGCCGAAGGTCTTGGCCTCTTTTTGCACGATGTTGGCGATTTCAGCGTTCCGCAGCAGCGCCTTCGACGGGATACAGCCCACGTTCAAGCACACGCCGCCCCAGTATTTCTTCTCGACAATCGCGGTTTTTAGGCCAAGCTGCGCGGCACGGATAGCGGCGACGTACCCGCCCGGCCCCGCACCCAATACGACGACATCATATTCTTGTGCCATGTAAAGTTTTCTCCTGTTTTGACATTCACTACTAAAGATTAGACGTGAGCGAGTCCGCCGGAATTACCCCGCACGCTGCTCCGTTAAGACAAATAATATGGTTATCGCTCTCTAGCCGGAGATTGAAATCTCCGGTTGCAAGATTTGACAAACGAAAAACGGCGCGTCCTAAGACACGCCGCTTAGTTTAACTTAACTAGGGTGAACTTGGCTACCGTCGTGGTCTACCGGATTTATGTCCAGTTTTCCAGCGTTCGCTTGACCGCGCTCAAACAGGCATCGCCTGTTGTGCCGTCCGCGATGCGATGGTCGAACGTCAGCGACAAATACGCGCACGGACGAATAGCGATCATATCGTTGATAACCTTAACGCGCTTTTCGACCACGCCGATTCCCAGAATGCCCGCTTGCGGCTGGTTGATGATCGGTGTAGCAAACAGGCTGCCGCTCACGCCGTGATTGGTAATGGTGAACGTGCCGCCCTGAGCATCATCCGGCTTGAGTTGGTTCGCCCGTGCCCGCGACGATAAATCTTCCAACGCCCGTGCAATCCCCGATAAGCTCAAGTCCTGCGCGTTCTTGATAACCGGAACGATCAATCCGTCAGGCAGCGCCACCGCCACGCCGATGTTCATGATGTGATGCAGCCAGATACCATCGTCACGCCACTGAGCGTTGAGCGTCGGAGTCCCGCGCAATGCCGTCACCGTCGCCGCCACGAAATAGGCCGTCAGCGTCAGCTTGATACTTTGCTTGGCGAACGCTACTTTATTGGCTTCACGATGCGCCATCACCGCCGACATATCGACCTCGAACACTGTCGTCACATGCGGCGACGTATGCGCGCTGCGAACCATATGCTCCGCGATCACCTGCCGCATCCGGTTGATCTGCACCAGTTCGCCGGGGATACCATTTGTGTCACTGGCAATAGGCGTTTGCGGCTTCATCGGTTTCGGCGCGGGTTTGGCTGCTGCGAAGCCCTCTCGCGGGCTGAACAACTCGCCCTTTCCCGGTTGCTCCCATGGCGCAAGTTCGGACTCTGCTGGCGCGATGCCATGCGCTTCGAGATACGCTTCAACATCTTTCTTAGTGATACGCCCGCCCCGTCCTGTGCCCGTGATCTGCGTCACATTGAGGTTATGCTCGGCCACCATGCGCGCCACCACAGGTGTCATATGGTTGGCGTCGGATTCAATGCTGTGAGCGCCGTTAAGACCTACGTCGACAAGCTCGGCTTTGACCGCACGATGCGGCAGATCAGGCCGTGAATGGGGGTTCTCGAACGCCTGATGAAGCTGCTCTTTGGTGGCTTTTGCCGCATGAACCGGATCGCCCTTGACCACCGTTTCAACCACCGCTTCTCCAATCAGCGCCAACAGCGTCCCCTGTTCGACGGTTTCACCCTCTTGCACATAGATCGCTTCTACGATACCCGTCGCGGGCGCGGGAATTTCGGCATCCACTTTGTCGGTGCTGACCACCAGCAGCGACTCATACTCTTCGACGGCTTCGCCTTCGCGTTTCAGCCAGCGCGCCACCGTGCCCTCAACTACGCTCTCACCGAGCTTGGGCATCATCACTTTGGTCGGTTTATTGGCCATTGGCTTCTCCTAATACGCCCTGCTAATAAGCGACAACATCGCGGATAGCGGCGGCGATGGTTTCCGGCGTGGGCATGAACGCGCTTTCGAGCGGATGACTATAGGGCATCGCGGGCACGTCCGGCCCGCCAAGCCGCTTCACCGGCCCATCGAGATATTCGAAGCCCTCATCCGCGATGATCGCCACGACTTCCGCGCCATAGCCCAGCGTCAAATTATCTTCGTATACGACTAACGCTTTTCCCGTCTTTTTCACAGAATTGAGGATAGCGGCTTTATCGACGGGCAGCAGCGTCCGCAGGTCGATCACTTCGGTGTCGATGTCGTCGGACTCCGCCAGCGCATCGGCGGCTTGAACAGCATAATAGGCCATCATGCCATAGGCGAACACCGACACGTCGCGCCCTTCTCGCGCCACACGCGCCGGGCCAATCGGAACGGTGTAGTCGCCATCGGGAACGTCGCCCTTGATAGCGCGATAGCCCTTCTTCGGCTCAAGGTACAGCACCGGATTAGGGTCACGAACGGCGCTTTTGAGCAGCCCTTTGGCATCATAAGGTGTCGATGGCACGACCACCTTCAAGCCGGGAACGTGGGCGAAGAACGCCTCGATGCTCTGGCTGTGATACAAACCGCCGCCGATACCACCGCCATATGGAGCGCGAATCACCATTGGTACGCTCCACGCGCCGTTCGAGCGATAATACATCTTGGCCGCTTCGTTGACGATCTGGTTGAACGCCGGATGAATGAAGTCCGCGAACTGGATTTCGCAGATCGGGCGCAGGTCGGCCAGCGCCGCACCAATGCCGATGGCGATAATCGACGCTTCTGCCAACGGCGAATCGACCACGCGCTTTTCGCCGTGTTTTTCGATCAACCCCTGTGTGGCGCGGAACACGCCGCCGCGCACCCCCACATCTTCGCCTGTGATGAATACACGCGGGTCGCGCTCCATCTCCTCATCCATCGCGGCGCGCACGGCGTCAATGAGTGTCATATTGGTGACGTTGGTCGCCATCGTTAAGCTTCCTCAAGCGGCGCATACACGCCCGTATAAAGTTCTTCTATATCGGGCCACGGAGCGGCTTCGGCGGCCTGCGTAGCGGCATCGACTTGCGCTTTGGCGCGCTGTTGATAATCATCGAGCGCGTCCGGCGTTAAAATGCCTTCGTCGGTGAGGTACTGCTGAAAGCGCGTGATCGGGTCTTTGAGCTTCCATTCTTCGACCTCTTCACGGCTGCGATAGCTGCGGTCATCGTCGTCGGACGAATGCGGCACGGTGCGATAAGTCTTCGCTTCAACCAATGTCGGGCCGTCACCGTTATAGGCGCGCTCAACCGCCGCCTTCATCACGTCGTAAACGGCCAGCATATCGTTGCCATCGACCATAACGCCCTTCATGCCATAAGCGGCGGCGCGGTCTGCCACATTGGGCACGGCCATCTGTTGATCGACAGGCACAGAAATCGCGTACAGGTTATTTTGCACGAGGCAGATAAATGGCAGTTGGTGAACGCCGGCCCAGTTCATTCCTTCGTGCCACTCGCCTTGACTGGTCGAGCCTTCGCCCAAGCAGGTCAGCGCAAGGCGCGGCTGAGTAACGTCGGCGCGGTCTACGAGGCCGGTCTCTTGACGATACTTGATGGCGAACGCCGTACCCGCCGCTTGCGGAACTTGGGTGGCCACCACCGACGACCCGCTGACGATGTTCGAGGCTTTGACGCTGTAGTGACAGGGCATTTGTTTGCCGCCGCTGCTGTATTCACCTTTTTTGCCGAACGTGCTCATCAAATAATCGAGTGGCGTCACTCCGAGCGAGATGCTCAATGCGAGGTCACGGTAGTAGGGATAAACGTAATCGACACCGCGGTTGATGGCGAAGGCCGCCCCGACCTGCGCGCCTTCGTGCCCGATGCCGCTTGCATGAAAAGCGATCTTCCCCTGCCGATGTAGTACCCACGCCCGTTCATCGGTGCGCCGGGCCAGCAGCATCATCCAGAACATGTCCAAAAGCGTCTCTTGGCTGAGTTGGGCCGAAGGGCGTTCTACAGCTTTCGTCGTCATCGACACTCCTTGATTGGCGGCAGTTATCTAGCCGGAGGGCAATCTGCGGCCAAATTTTACAAATTATACCC
>JACMMD010001183.1 GCA_014379235.1 Anaerolineae bacterium | reverse complement strand
GCACGGGCATAGTGTAACCTTCGGCGCGCAGCTTGCGGCATACGGATACACCGTCCAATCCCGGTAGCATGATGTCCAGAAGCACCACGTCATACGCACCCGCTTGCAGCCAATCCTGTACTTCCGATCCATTATGCACGACATCGACAGCGTAGGCTTCTTCTTCTAGCCCCTGCCGGATCAGTGCTGCCATCCGCCGCTCGTCTTCAACGACCAGTACCCGCATGTCTCTTGCTTTCAGCATAACTATAACAGGGCGCAATATATTGCGCCCCTACATAATGATATTCTACTAGCGATTAGTCGCCAGAGCCGGACGACTCATTCTCGTCGTCATCCGCACCGGACGATTCATTGTCGTCGTCGTCTTGTGAACCGGACGACTCGTTGTCATCGTCATCGCTATCGAGGCACTCGCCAGAGCCGGACGATTCATTCTGGTCATCTTCTAACCCGGATGTCTCATTCTCGTCCATGTCGTCGCCAGAGCCGGACGATTCATTCTGGTCGTCTAACCCGGATGCCTCATCCATATCGTTTTCAACAGAGATGATCGCGCCGTCCAGCGCGTTGACGTTGATCTCCTGACCATCGTTAAGATCGACGCTGTAAACCAGCACGCCGCCTTCCATCTCCAAATCACCGCTCACGGCAGGGCTGCCGCCTTCGGTTTCGGCGGTGGTCATCGCTTCCACCAGCGTAATCGTCGGTTCGCCGAGCACGAACTCATCATCATCTTCGCAGTGATCGTGCGGCGGCTCAACCGCTATGACAGAACCATCGAGCGCGTTAATGTCGATTTCTTGACGGTTTGCCGTGTGGATGCTGTAGATCAACACTCCGTTTTCGCGCTCAAGCTCAATCGAAACTGCGGGACTATCGACTTCGGTTTCCGCGATAATTAGCGCATCCGAACGTGCGACATTGGCTTGTGTTAAATTAGCAGTATCGTCATCCTGAGCTTGTGCAAAAGTCGTCAATAGGCCGATGGCGACAATCACCACCAGCGCCACGTTTGCTAGCACAAATATCACTTTCGATGCAGGTTTCATGACTTCTCCTACCATCCATAGCAGTAAACATCAGGAATGGATCATCCATACTGCTATGGTCAGGCGAGAAGTTTAGGTGAAGTTTAAGCGCGCAAAACGAACTTATTCGAGCGTGAACGTGCCGCCGGGGTCAAGGACAATCGGGGTCGCGCTGGTTTCGTTGCTGACCTGATTAGCCCATGCGCCGCCATCCTGCGCGATAGGCTCCCACGTATTGTAGTGCATCGGCATCACGTACTTCGGGCGAACGTAGCCGATAGCTTCCA
Organism: Anaerolineae bacterium; assembly: GCA_014379235.1. Taxonomy (GTDB): domain Bacteria; phylum Chloroflexota; class Anaerolineae; order Aggregatilineales; family Phototrophicaceae; genus JACMMD01. The sequence continues at coordinate 3,521 of JACMMD010001183.1, read as the reverse complement.
GCGAGTCCTCGGGCCCCATCGTGAAGTTATCACCAATCGGCAGCATGGCCAGATCAATGCCCATTTTGCCGATCAACTGCATATCAAGGAATAGGGATGTGTCGCCCGCGAAATAGATGTTCTTGCCGCTTTCATGAGCCATGAACACGAAGCCGTTCGGCTGTCCGCCATACGTGCCATCAGGGAAGGATGATGAGTGATGCGCGATTGTCCATTTCAGCGTGGCAAATTCAAAGCTGTGCTTGCCGCCGGGGTTCATGCCATGTGTGTGTTTGACCCCTTTCGCCTCGAAATAGTTGGCCATTTCAAAGTTGCAAATGACCAGCGCATTCGTTCGTTTAGCAATGCTGATAACGTCGCCTGTGTGGTCGCCATGTGCGTGAGATACACAGATCATTTCGGCGTCAAGCTCATCCGCCGCCGCAGCCGCGAGTGGATTGTTGGTGAGATAGGGGTCGAAAAGCACGGGATGTCCATCGACATCCAGCGCAAATGTTGAATGACCCAACCATTTTACGGTTACGCCCATTGTGATATTGCTCCTAACAAGTTAAGCCTCAGAAAATCAACATTCTATTTTGTTACAACCTGCTGTGCTAGTGGCAGCGACAGCGTGAACATCGCGCCCTTGCCTAGCCCTTCGCTCTCTGCCCACACGCGCCCACCGTGCGCCTCAACCAGCGCCTTAGCGATGCTCAAGCCGATGCCAAGCCCGCCGTGATGCCGCGTATGATGGTCTTCGATCTGGTAGAACTTGTCGAAGATTTGTTCCAGCTTGTCTTTGGGGATACCGACACCGGTATCGCGCACTTGAATCCACACTTCGTTACGCTGGATCGTCGCGTGCATACTGATGTAACCGCCCGCCGGAGTGAAGCGCACCGCGTTAATCAGCAGATTGGTCAGCGCCATCATCAACCGTCCGCGATCAATTTTCACGATGACATCAGACGAGGGCACAGCGACATCCATCTTATGCCGCTTGACCGTTGCCAGTTCCAGCACATCTTGATGGCGCGTTACGTCGTCGAACAGGGACGCTACCGTGACATCTTCACGGCGCATGTCCATTTGATTCTGTTGCAAGTAGCGCAGGTTAATCATGTCCTCGATCAAGCGCCGGAGCTGCATCGCGCTTTCCAGCACCTTCGAGGCATGTTCGCTCATCTCACCGTCGGCGGCCTCTTCTTGCAGAAAAGTCGCGTAGCCGAGTATCACCCCGAGCGGCGTTCGGAGTTCGTGCGAAGCGATGGCGATGAAATCGTTTTTCAGCTTATCGAGTTCGCTGAGTTCTTCGTTGGCTTTCCGCAGCGCGCTCACAAGCTGCGCGCTTTCGATAGCGACGGCGGCCTGTGCCGCGAGAGTTGAAAGGTAGTTCGCTTCGTCCGCCGTCCACGGGGTGCTGCCACGCTTGTTGACGACTTCCAACACGCCGATCACTTTGTCTTTGGATGTCATGGGAACGCCTAGCACCGAACGCGTATCGAACTGCTTTTGCCGGTCAACCCCATCGTAGTGGTCGGGGTCTCTATTGGTGTCGTCGACCTGTACGATGCGCCGCTCTTTGACCACCTTTCCGGCGATGCTGCCTTCCAGTGGGACGCTCGTGCCGATCAGGTTCAACGCCTGACCGCCGCTGGTGGTGGCCGCGAAAACCAGTTCGTTGATCTTGCGACTGTACAGCAGCACCGACGCGCCTTCAGAGTCGGTCATTTCTGCCGCCGCGTCCATGATGTACTTCAAAAGCGGCTCGGTTTGCAGGGTGGAGTTTAGCACCGTGCTGACTTCTGTGAGCCGCGTCAGGATCGCTACTTTTCGTTCTAACTGTGTGATCTGTGCTTGCATATCTTGTTCAGCGCCAGCGCAATCGCCAATATATGGAGTTGTGTAACGATAGTGTAGCATTGTCCGGCTATTCCAGCGATAAGGTTATGCCCCCAATTTATGGGCTTCGGGGGTGGTTTTTGGGTGTGTAAAATTTTTTCTCAAGTGGTGTATTGAATCGTGCTTAGTCGTAGTAGTAGGGCCTGTTCAAACTGTTCAAAACTTTGTAACTAACTTTGAAATGTGGGATTTATATCGCAGGCGTTTCCCAATATCGACATTTATATCGCAGGAAAGTTTGTAAATTTTGAGCAAATGTGGGATTGTGGGATAAAAGTTTTGAACAATTGGATGTTCAAAACTATGCCGAGTTTTGAACAGTTTGAACAATTGGGGTTATGACTCAAGGTATTAATTCAAAAGTTTTGAACAATTATTGTTAATTACGAATAAACGCTTATATACTTATGAACATAGTTTTGAACAAGTTTTGAACAGATTATTTGTTCGTGTTCAAAACTCGGCCCCCTTTTTTATATTAGCTTAAGATGGACTAGGGATAGATTTGGGTTATATTCTCATTTTGGGCGATAAACCGATTTCTAACGAAAAATATATCCCAAGCAAATTTGGGTTATAAAGACGCGGATTCGAACTTATCGCAACATTACAATAGGTGCGTAATATTCGACATCGCGGCAAATCTTTGTAGGGGCGACCCGCTCCAATGGCAAACGGTGGCATTCGGTCAATCATGGGTCGCCCTCTGTTGACTGACAAACAAAAAGGGCGAACACACTGGTTCGCCCCAACAGATACATAAATGGGAAGTTTGGTTAGCGCCCTACCGACATTGGCATGACGACGCAGATGAAATCTTTGCTGCTTAATCCTTTATTGCAGCGCGTGCTTAAGCGCGCCGTAGGTCATGACATTGCCAAAGCTCTCCACCACGGGAATGGTGCTGGGTTAATTACTGGCAATCGCCCCACGCAGCATAACAGCCTTCAAATCAAGGTCTTCCGCGCCCCTATAGGTTGAGAGCACACAGTGCCCTGCACAATATCCGGTGACGATCACGGTATCTACACCGTGTTTCTCTAGCTTTTCCATCAAGGATGTTTTGTTAAAGGCGTTTCGATACGTTTTGTGGATACGTTCGTCAGTTGCGCGGAGTTCAATCGCTTCCGGCACATCAAATCCCGGTTCACCCGGTTTAAGATTATCTTCCACATTCACATTCTGGATACAGAAAATAGGCAGCTCTTTTTCTCTAAAGAGTCCAATCGCCTCGTTAATGTGTTTAATGGCCTCAGTGAGTGATTCTGCCGTCGTTGGGCTGGTCTCAAAAAATCTATTCTGAACATCAATGATTAGAAGTGCTGGCTTCATGTTGAATACCTTTCGTAAACCATTTCCCCATAGGGAAAATACAATAGTACCGTGATTGCAACACCCGTAACACCTGCGCCGCGCTGCGGACATTGCCTAGAAATAAAAAGGGCGAACACACAGATTCGCCCCTACAGATATGTTGAAAAGTTTAGACTAGCGCCCTACCGACATCGGCATGACGACGCAGATGAAATCTTCGCGGTTTTCTGGACGGATGACACCGGGATTAGCAGGCCCGTTGCTTTCGAGAATCACGCGCTCGTCAGGCATGACGTTGAGCGCGTCGATCAGGTAGCGCACGT
>JACMMD010001182.1 GCA_014379235.1 Anaerolineae bacterium | reverse complement strand
CAGTTCATCGGCAGCCCGGTCAGGTTGATCGTGGATAGACCCGTAATTCGCAGTTCGGACGGGCGCGAAGCCGTGCGAACATTTTGCTCCATTGAAGAAACGTCACTCATGATGCGCCATTTTCTCCGTCTATAAGTAGAAATGGGTTAAGCGTTGCGCCGCGCTAACCACGCCTGATAGTCTTGCTCAATATCTGCCCGCCACGTCTGTACGTCGATCTCTCCCGGCGTGTACGTCCCTTCGCTCAGACGCTGCTTTCCGAAAAGGTCACGTATCTGCACGTTCTCACCGACTTCGACGATCTCCTGAACGAGATGCGGCGGGATGAAGGTTACCCCTGTCGGCGTACCGAGCACAATATCTCCCGGCAAAACAGTTGTGTGCCCGATGCGAATGGGGATATTGACTCCACCGAGCATGGTGTTGCGAATCGGCGTCGGATCCATCCCCCGGCAGAAGAACGCGACATCGCTCAGTTCGCGGATACCATCATAATCGCGGATACCGCCATCAATGACCGCGCCCGCTTTCGTTCGCCGCATGATCGAGGTGGACAAGTTATCGCCTACGAACGTACCTTCGCGGATTTTGCCGTACAGATCGACCACCAGCACGTCACCCGTTTGCAGCGTGTCGATCACCCACGAATTTTGCCCGCCGATGCGCCCTTCAGACTCGCCCTTTTGCTGCACGACCTCATTGAAATCAGGACGATACGGTAGCCACTGCGTCGTCACAGCGCGCCCCACAAGAATTCGATCTCCATGGGTGCGAAACCAATTGCCCTCGAACTGAAAGTAATATTTCTCGCGGTCAAGGATAGACCATGCCTGCTCGCTGCTGATGGCCTTCATGCGTTCGAGCAGTTCATCAGGCACGTAAGGACGCCCGTCAGCAGTTCGCTCGAATGGGTTGCGCGGTGTAAGCGCGATGATATTCTCCGCCGGATTAACAATATTCAAGGTGTGTCTCCTCTGGAAGGTGCAAAAAGGGTTTTGTCAGTTGAACGCAGAATGAAGGAAAACGGCAATCAGTGCCTATGTTAACGCACTTAGCGTGGAGGTTTCAATCAATTGGTCTAGATCGGGGATTTCATGACGCGATTCAATGGTGGTAGATATTGTCTGGTAGGGGCGCAGCATGCTGCGCCCCTACATAAATGGCACGTTAGGCCGCAGAGGCTTCGCTGCTCAGTTCAGGCGTTTCAACCAACTGCAACTTTCCCGCGAGATCATCACGTGTAGAGCGCATCGGCACACCAGCGCGATAAGCCGCTGCCGCAATCGCATGAGTGCTGACAGGCAGCGTCAGCAGCGCGAAAATCGCCAGCGCCACTAGTTTCAGCGCCGTCGATGGCATCAAAATCGCCGAGCCGAGCAGCATACTGCACAGCCCAACGGTAGACACTTTGCCAGAAGCGTGTAAGCGCGTGTAAATATCGGGCAGGCGCATCAGCCCCAGAATACCAATCGCGCTAAAACCAACACCGATCCATAGGAAAATCAAGCCGACGATTTCCATTAGAATATCCTTTTCTCTGAGATATAGCGGGCAAGTGCCAGCGTGCCGATGAAGGCAAACGCCGCCAGCGCGATAGCAATATCAACGATCATCACGTCAGTACGAATCAGAGCCAGCACCACAATCACGCCTATCAACAGCGTGGTGATGGTATCGATGACCTGCAAACGATCAGCCGCGCTGGGCCCCAGCCACAGGCGATAGATGCAGGGAATCAGCATGACGATGAGCGCAACTAACGCGCCCGCCGTCCCGACTTTGGCCAGTTCACTCATTCGTCTGTACTCCCATGATTCGCCGCAGCAGGAGCAGTCGTTTAGTCTGAGCACCCGGCCCGTTCTGGCTAGAAGCCTCGACATCGAGGCAGTGAACGAACATCGTGTGCGAACCCTCGAAATCGAGTACGAGTTCGCCGGGAGTGAGCGTTATGCCGTGCGCGCTGAATGCCGCAATGGCTTCATTCTCGTTCAGGTCTTGGGTTGCGATAGCGACAATACCGGGACGCAGTGGCATTTCCGATTTTAGAACACGCTTCGCAACATCGAAGCTGGACATCACCACATCGCGTCCTAGTGTCACGGTGTAAACGACGAAAGCGATCAATTGATCGGGCAGCTTACGCCATTGTAGGCTTGGATGTTCACTGCGAAGCAGCAGCAGAATCGCAAATCCGAGCAGCATACCGACGATGAAGCTCTCAACCGAAACGCTCATCGTCACCATCATCCAAATTACCGCGAGCGGAACTGCCAGCAAAATGCTTGCGATCATCTTCAACCTCCCAATACTGCACGGATATAAATCTGTGGATCGGCCAAACGTTCGACGGCTACGGTGGCTGCGCTGATGACAGGCAGCGCGTACAGGCCGAGTAGTACGCATAGCCCGATGAGTAAAAATGGCGCGGCTAAACTATCGCCGCTGGCATTGAGATGCAGTTCGCCTTCCGGCAATCGCTGGAAAACGTGCTGCCAAGTACGCATCACATACATGAGTGTGATAAGTCCGGCGGCAACAGCCAGCCCGACCAGCAGCCAGCTTTGCGCGTCGATACCGCCGCGAATGATCGAGAGTTTGCTGATGAAACCATTCAGGGGCGGAACACCGGCCAGCGCCAAACCGCCAATCAGATACAGCGCGCCCATCATGGGCATCTTCTGACCTGCGCCGCCAATGTCGATCAAGCGGGCAGTCTTGTGCGGTACTCGGCTGGAAAGCGCGCCCGTTATCATCAGCAGCGCGGATTTAATGAAAGCATGGTTCACCGAGTAGACAATCGCGCCGACCAATGCCAGCGGTGTTCCCCACCCAATACCGAGCAGGATGAAACCGATTTGCCCGAACGTCGAATACGCCAACATGCGTTTCACGTCGTAGGTTCGCAGCGCCGCGAGGCTGCCGAAGAAAATGCCGATGATGCCCAACAGCAGAAGTAAGGTGCGTACTAGCGGCGCTTCATCAATGAACATCAGCATCGTCAAACGGATAAGACCGTACACGCCAACCTTGACCACTACTGATGACAGCACCGCATGAACGGGTGTCGGCGCGGCGGTATGGAAATCCGGCTGCCAGAAGTGGAACGGAAACACCGCGCTCTTAAGCAAGAACGCGCACATCAGCATCACGGCGGCGGCCTGTGCCAGCAGTGGACGTTCGCCACTCTCAAGCAGTCGTGCGATGTCCGCCAACGTCAGCGTCCCGAACGAGGCGTAAATCGCGCCGATGCCCAACAGCAGGAACAGCGAACCCATCGCACTGATGAGCAGGTACTTGATCGCCGCTTCCACGCCAAGCCGGTTGTCTGAAATCCCCACGAGGACAACCGACGACATAATCATCAGTTCTTGAAACACGAACAGCGTGAAAATATCGCCCGTATAAAACGCGCCGTTCAAGCCCGATGCCATGCACAGATAGAGCGGCATGAATGCCGGATAGCCGACGCATTTATCGCGGCAGCCGAGGATATACAGCGCGCCCGCCGCCACCACCGTTGTCGCCATCACCGCGAAAATCGCTGACAGCATATCCGGCGCGAGGACGATGCCGTATGGCGGCGACCATCCACCAAGACGATAAAGCTGCAAGCCGTCGCCCCAATTCAGTACAAGAATGTAGATGCTGCACAGCCACGCGAGGATCGTCGCCCCAACGCCAACCATGTGCTGAATACGGCGGTGGCGCGCAAACAAAACGCCAAGCGCAGCGGCAGTTAGCGGGAAAAATATAGGGGCAAGGACGAACGGGTTATTAGGTGTCATCGGCTTCTGTTTAGCCTTTTAAGTGATCGAGCGTATCAAGGTCTGCCGTCTTGTAGCGCCGCGCCGAAGTCGCAATCAGCCCTAGCAAGATGGCATACGAGCCGAAGCTGATGACGATGGCCGTTAAAATAAGCGCCTGTACCAGCGGATCGCTCGGCGTACCTTCTTCGAGATTTTGCGTGTAAGCCGCGACCTGCCCGTTGAACGCTCCAACCGCGAAAAAGAACAGGTTGATCGCCGTGAACAGGATATAGAAACCCATCGCGGATTTAATCATGTCGCGGCGCAAGAGTTGAAACACCCCTAGCGCGAACATCACGCCCGTCGCAATCGCAAAGATCACGTTCATAGCGACTCAACTTCCTTTGGATAGGTGATCGCTTCCATCACGGTGCTGGTGCAGCCAAGTACCGTCAGGAAGATTCCGGTTTCGTAAATGAAAGTCGTCGAAAGATGCAGGTTCGCAGGTAGGTGGATTTGATCAAAATTGATGTGCGCTAAAAACGGCATCTGCGCCAGCATGGGTAGGGCTGCGTTGGCGATGACCAGCAGCAAACCGAAGCCGATCAGATAGCGCGGCTTAAGCCAACCTAAGCGATGCTGCGCTTCTTGATAGCCGAACACGATGTACCACAACGCGACACCTAAGCCGCTAATCACGCCAGCCGTGAAACCATCACCGGGAGCATCACCACCGTAAAATAACTGCGATAGCGCCACCAACAGCGCGAACGGCAGCACCAACTGAGCGAAGATACGGGTCAGCGGCGTTGAGAAATGAAACTCGAAGTCTTCTTCCGGGGCTTCGTCTTCGATGACGGCGTTTTCGGTTGTATCCGTGACACGCGCCACCTCATCCGTAAACCTTGAGCGTTTCTGATCGGGTTGCAGAGGGCGCATCAAGCGCGGCCAAACCGTGCCGGGAACAGGTTTCGCCATCAAGGTCAGCACACCGAGCGCCGCCACGCTAAACACGGTGATCTCGATGATCGTATCCATCCCGCGAAAATCGGTGACGATTGCGCCGACGACATCAGGGAAACCAAGCTGAGGCAGCGCGTTTTCTAGATGCCAACTGGCGATGGTATGCGGCGTTGTGCGGCTGCTGACAGCGGCTAACGCGAATAGTCCCACACCCCCGCCAATCAGCGTAGACAACACGATGTCGCGCACTAAACCCGCGCGCGATTGTTTCCACAGATTGTTGATAGCTTCTTCACGTTCCGGCGCGCTGATCTTCGCCAGCATGATAATCAGCAGCACCGAACCCAACGTCTCGACCATGAACTGCACCAGCGCTACATCTGGCGCGGGTTCAAGCAAGAACAATCCGCCGACGCTGTAGCCCGCTACACCTAAAGCGAGAGCCGCGATCAGATGTTTCTTGAATAGGATACTGGCCAGCATAGCGCCAAGCGCCAACAGCAGTAGCAGCCCACGCAGCAAGTCGGTTTCGACATCCCACACAAACTGAATATCGCCTAAATGGGAAAAACCCGCCGTTGCTTGCAGCAGCGATACCGCGCCTAAAATCGCCAGCAAGTAGTAACGCAGCTTGCCGCCCTGTGTACGTAGCACCACGTCGCCCACTTTTTCGACACCGCTAACCACCGCGTTATACACCGATGTACCGCTTACGTTCGATTGCTCGAATGTTTGTGGCCGCCAGCGCTCGCGGGTTGTAAATAGCACGACACCCGCTCCAACAGCGACCAGACTCAGCATGAAAGGCGTATTGAAACCCGAAAATAGCGTGAGGTGAATGTCTTCGTGCAGCGCGGGTTGCAGCAGTGGATTGACCACGCCGTTGAGTAGCAGCCCCGCCAGCAGTCCGCCGCTTGCCAGCAGCCCCGGCCCGACCAGCATCGACCTTGAAGGTTCATGAGCTTTGTATGCGTCGGGAATGACACAGCGCTCGCCCATAAAAATGTCCCAGATCAAGATGAGCGCCATAGCTACCGTCAGCGCCGCGCTGACCACAACGACGAGCAGTGCAATTGGCGAGTCGCTCATCGCATGCAGCAGTGATTCTTTAGCCACAAATCCTAGCAGCGGCGGCATCCCCGCCATCGACAAGCCCGCCACTAAACCGATAGCTGCCCAACCGGGAATTACGGTTGCTAACCCGCCGAGTTGACGAAGATCGCGTGTGCCTGTCGTATGCTGAACTGCGCCAGCAGTCAGGAACAAACTCGCTTTGTAGAGGCTGTGGGCGAGAATCCCAACCAGTGCCGCTTCTAAACCGAGTCCATTCGGCAGTCCGATCAGCGCCACAAATACACCGAGTTGGCTGACCGTCGAGTACGCCAGAATAGCTTTTAGATCACACTGACGCAACGCCAGAACCGCGCCGACGAGCATTGTCGTCAGCCCGATTCCCATCAGCGCATTTTGCCATAACGGCGTATCACCGAGTGCCGGATAAAAACGCAGCAGTAAATAGATGCCTGCCTTGACCATCGTCGCGGAATGGAGATAAGCGCTGGCCGGTGTCGGCGCAGACATCGCACCGGGAAGCCAGAAATGTAGGGGGAATTGTGCGCTTTTGCTAAAGCAGCCGATCAAAATCAAAACCGTAAAAACGCCATACAAGGGATGAGCGCGCAGCGTCGTATCGCTAAGTAGTCCGCTAAGTTCATACGTTCCTGCTGCGCTGCCTAGGATCGCCAAGCCGACCAGCAGCGCCAAACCGCCGCCCGCTGTAACGATCAAGGCTCGTAACGCGCCAGCCCGCGCTTCCTCTGATTCGCTGGCATAAAAGCCGATCAGCAAGAATGACGCAACACTGGTAAGTTCCCACGCAATGAACAACGTCATCACATTACCTGCCAGCACCAGTGCCAGCATTGAAAGCATGAACATCAGCAGCATCGTATAAAAGCGGCTGAGTTCACGCACATTATCGAAATAAGAAGCCGCATACAGCACGATCACAGAGCCGATGCCGAGAATGATTAAGCTGAACAGAAGCGACAAGCCATCGACATAAACTGAGAGCGTCAGCCCAAGCTGCGGCACCCACTGGATACTCGCTTCGATAACACCAATCTCGGTGATCGTCGGCAGGTAGCTCAACGCCCAAACGAAAACAAGACTCACCAGCCCCGCCAACAGCCAACCGTAAAGCGATTTGGATGTTGATTTTGGGGCCGCAGTGGTTATTAGCGGGTGTGTCGTGGGGATAAAACTGGACTCAGTACCGAGCAACTGATCCTCCAAGTAGAGCGTGGACGGATGATCCACACTCGTCATTGAAGTTATTGTTCCGCTTATCAAGAAAAGATAAGTGGGCAAAACATGTCGAATTCCACCAGCCATTCGACGGTAAAAGTAGACAATATGCTCGTATTCGAGAACTAAGAGTGGGGTACTTATGCACAATGCCTAGTAGGCAAGGGACAGGATATTTGGGTGAAAATGACAAGGAGACTTGGCTAATGCACATCGGGCTGCGCTGAAACGGAGTCTTAACGTCGGGGTAAACCAGTCAACGCATCAATATTCAGTAAAGGAGAAGGGCTGTTTTTGCCACAAATAGCCAAACAAAAGGGGCATCCGTAAAGGCAACTGATGCCCCTTTTCATGTCTATCTACAACCCCGACCTACTGCATGATTTGAGAATCCTGTACCGGT
>JACMMD010001181.1 GCA_014379235.1 Anaerolineae bacterium | reverse complement strand
TCAATTGTTTCGCGCGAGGTTTGGTTTGCATCCAGCGATACGGTCAACCGTTCCGACATCACGCCAACCTGCACATCCTCTACCCCCGGCAGTCTGTTCAGGGCCGTGGTGATCTTGGTGGCACAGCTGGCACAATCCATGCCCGTGACGGTCCAGTCCCAGCGTTCTCCGGTGTCTTTCGCGCTCATCGCAAACGCCAATTGATCCATCTCGAAATCGGCCAGCGCTGAGTCCGAGATGACAAGACGTGTACCGCTCATCACTTGATAACGCGCCATTTTGATGTTCGGCTCGGACTGTACACCAAGCGGCGGCCCGAACAGTTGATCGTCGTCGCTGAAGCTGGCCGGGAACGGCTCGACACCATCCGCGCTGAGTCCCGCGCCGTTGCTGTTCGGCGGACACAGCAGTGCCACGCCCGAACCGACTCGCCCCAAGTATAAATCGTCGTCGCGCAGCACGGCACAAACCATACTGGCTTCGTAGTGTTTTTTGCTACTGCCAGCGCTGCCCACGCTGGCGTTGTGCTGAATCAGGTCTTGATTGAGCGAACTGAACACGGCGCGCATAGCTGCCGTGACGCTGCCGCCGTTGTTGAAATAACGTTCTGCGCTCAAGTGCGCCATCTGCTCGTAGAACTTTGTCGAAACCGACGCCTCACCAGACGGCAGCACCATCGTGAAAAACGTATCCGTTTCGCGCCCACGCACGGCCTTCTTCGGCGCGACTTCAACCAGCGCGCCGGGAGGCGGTGCGCTGATAGCCCGTCCGCTCACGATATACAGATGACCGACTAAGGCTTCAAAGTTAAACGACATAACGCGCCTGCTGAGTGACTATTATCAGGGAATGACATCGAGGAATTCTACAAAATTTTTGGCTGAGGTTCAAAGCGCAGGCTGCGGGCGAGAGAACGTGACGACTCGCCAGCCCGTTTGAGAGAGGCAGCGCACCTATGAGAAGGCGCTGTCCGAAAGATCGACGTCGTTGTCCTGCTGCTGTTCGACTGCGTGTTGGATGGCGCTTTCGATGACCGGCATTTGCAGCGGCTTGAGCAGAAATTCGCCAGCCAAACCGGCCAGTTCGTTCTCGTAGCGGCTGTGAGCGCTGACCACCACCACATAGGTATTCTCAAGATGCGGCGACTCGCGCAGGTAATCCAAGACCGTCGTGCCATCGACGTGTGGCAGCAGCATATCCAGAAATAGAATATCCGGGGCATGACGGCTCAACAGTTCCAGCGCTTGCGCGCCGTCCGCCGCCCACAGGATGTTGTAGCCTTTTTTGTTCAATACATGCTTGTAGATCAGATGTATTGACTTATCATCTTCCACGACTAATGCGAGAGGTTGCATAGATGGTGCTTTATATTGTTGGTGTGATCTCAAAAACATAGTATATCATTATTGAGCGTTGTCTAGCAGCAAGAAAGCACAAATCCCCCTTAAGTTCTACTTAAGTAGGGAGGTACAAACTCAACCTTAACCAATGGTAAAGCCGATACGACTGATTTCCTGTTCGTTCAGATACAGCCGTGCCTCGTAGTTTCCCGCTGAATAACCTTCGTTATCGCCGAAAAAGAAGAAGCTCGACCCCTCGCTGCCCAAACTCCACAGATAATGTGATCCTTGTATGGGCATACCGTCGCGGTACAACACCCGTGACCAGCGCACACCATCGTCCATGTTGCGATAGCTGATGAACAGATACAGCCGCGTAATCCCGGCATCGAAGTGCGTGCGCGCCTGCACCGGTGACTGCTGTGCAGACACTTCCAAGTCAGCGGCCACAAGCTGCAAGCTGGCATCCTCACGCGGTTGACGCGACGATGGCAGCGGTGTCAGATTCAATAGAACGGCAAAGTCCGGCGTTGGGCTTACCGTCGCTGTGGCGGGCGGGCGAATCACCACCGGAATCACTGTCGGCACAGCGAATATTTCCAGCGCGGGCAGTGTCGATGGTTCAGCTTCGGTTGAGGCTGTCGCAATCTCTTCGGTTATGGGTGTGTTGGTGACGAACGCTTCTTGTTCCAACGGCGTAGATGTCGCCTCAATCGTCACGGTAGGCGGCGCTTCGGTTGCGGTAGGCGCAATCGTGGCGTTAGGGTCAATCGTTGGCGTCTCGGATGGCAGAACCACCCCCGCCAGCGCGTTCGGGTCACGCGGGATGAACGTGCTAGAGCCGAGCGTGGCGATAGCGATCACCACCGCTACCGCCGAGGCCACCGTAAGGCCGAACAGCAGCACCGAGATTATCAGCAGCCGTCCGCCACGATCTCCGGCGACACGCCGCGCCCGCCAATAGGGGCCTCGACGTGCGCGTCTAAGCTGCTGGAGCGAGACGAGAAACAGCACCAGCGACACGAGGAAGAGGATGCCGACGATTTGAATAAGCGGTATGGAAAGTAGGCGCGCCATATATGCCCATTATAGCGGGCAAATAGCTCGTAGCCATTAGCGGTTAGCCGTTAGCTTTCAGGCTAATGGCTAACCGCTAGAATTGAAATCCATCGCGGAAATGCACGACCTTACGGCTGTAGTGGAAAATGTACGTTTGCAGGCGCTTCTCCAAAGCCTGAAAGCGTTCGCTGTCGAAAGCATCTTGCAGCGTTTCGAGGCTTTCGGAGACGAACTCGACCTGTCGCAGCGGGCGATCTCCGAACGCGGTATGCCACACAGTGAGCATGTACAGATCCATCTCTTGCATTCCCGGCACGAACTCTTGCGTCACATACTGATAGTATAGTTCGTGCATGTCCGGGCGAATGTCGTAGGTCAAAACCAGCTTATAGCGGGGTATGATCTGGGTGGGAGACATGGTGTTCCTAATCTTCTGGCTTATCCGCATTGTAGCATGACCATCCCCTCGTGCAATCGGGCCACTTAACGTTGTATCAATGGTTTAGCCCGTGCTCATCTAAACCAATTGACGTTTTTCGTGGGGTAGGCAAAAGGCTATCCTTATGGTTATGCTAAAGTCTTATTGTCATCATTTAGAGGTTTGCTTCCAGCGTGTTCTTTCTTCTCATTCAGATAACTCTATTGATGCTGATCTCTGTATCCCTGCAACCCCGCCAACCGCATTTTCCATTGGTTGAGTCAACGGAATTGCTGCCATACGATCTCGTAACTACCCTTTCGAATGATGCACACTATATCCAAGATTTCTCTGGCGGTGTTGTCATAAACACCGAAACCAATCAGCCTTTACGCATAACATTTGATCATGTTTCTTCAACGGCTGGTTGGTCTTTCGACAACACACAACTCGCTTTCATGAACGGATCTCGAACCTGCACATCACCAAATGACATCGGCAATCTGATCCTGTTTCAAACATCCACTGAGAGCATTACGCTATTCTGTCATCCTTTATCGAACCCATATCTTGCATGGTCACCCTTCAATGAAACAATTTTATCCATTGGGGGTCAATCCTTGTTGGATGTCACCACAGGAGCGTTTACCAATTTTACTTCCACATCTGTCTTAGACCCGAATACGGTTAGGACATTTGTTGGCTTTGGAAGGTATCTGTGGGATCCTACAACTCAACTTCCAGCAGCCGAACTGGTTCTTAGCCGACAAGTGAACATTGACGATGAACTTATTACTTCCTCGATAATTGAGGCGTGTACTCTACCTGACCGAGACCAATGTGTACCGTTTGTGGATACCCTCTCCTCTGCGAATGTTGACGTTTTTGATTACTTGTCACACGAAAACTGGCTGCTGTGGGGTGGGCACACCACAGCCTCAGGTTTACCTTATGCATTGGGGCCTTATGCATACGAGGATCGAGCAGATACTATCATCTATTTGACAGATATGTTGACCAACGCGACCCAAGAGCTTTATCGCTTTTCAAGTGCCAATATGGATACGGTAGGCGTAGGCAGCCTCAATTGGTCGCCCGATGCGGAAGTAGTTGCATTAACGTTGAGAAATAAAGTACGCGACGCGGAGTTGGCTGACTTATCAGTTATTGGAGATGATCCTATATACAGCGCTGGAACCTTGCTCCTTCATCTCAATTGGATTGAACGCCCCTAACTTCATCCCCTTCTGCTCTAGCTAGACAATGCTTTTCGTGGGGTAAACGCAAGCCTGCCCCTACATGACCTCTATAGCCCTTGCCGCCATCGTTCATCTGTAGTAACTTTCTCTGCTCAAGAAGAAGGGCAGAGTATCACCCATGACCGACCTACAAGGCCGAATAGACGATTTACGCCGCCAGCTTCAACGGCTTCCGGCTGACCCCGATGCTGAAACCATTGCACGGCTGGAGCGCCAAGCGCGGGCGCTGTTGAGCGACGCCAAAAATACGCCTCAAGAAAATGCCGCACAGGCGTTGTTCGCGGAACTGGCACGCATGAACAATCCCACCTCGCCCACTGCGGCGACGGTGCGCGGGCTGCTGCGTCGGGCGCGTATCCGCATCGAAATCGCGGGCGACAACGATGACATCGACGAAGCGATTGACATTCTGGCGGAAGCGCTGGCGCTCAACCCGCGTGATGAGGATGTGGTATCGCTGCTGCAAGAGGCCGCCGCCCGCAGCGAACAGGCCGCGCAGCGTGTGACCGATTTGTTCACGCGCCACAGCGTCAAACAGC
>JACMMD010000127.1 GCA_014379235.1 Anaerolineae bacterium | reverse complement strand
CGCCTCGCACACATCATGGGCCACGACTCGCTCGATACGACCATGACTTACGTGCGCGCTACGCAGCGCGATTTACAAAGTGAGGTCGAAAAGATCGCGTGGGAATAAATGACATTACGTCACTAAGCGGAACCTTAAGTAGCAAGATTACGTCTGTGACGTTAAAGTTAGACTACCGACTCTTTTCCAGTAATTCTCAAAATGAGGAGTTCAAAATGCGTCGCGTTTATGTACTTATTCTGCTCGGATTGTTGAGCCTTGGTGTACTCGTAGGGCCGGTGAGCGCTCAATCTGCGGGCATCACGGTGACATGCGACAATGGCCAAACGATCAACAACGGTATGGAAGTCACCGTCATCCAGATGCGCTCCGGCTTCACGTACACCGCCACCGCAATTGGCATCAACGGCTTCGACCCCGTGTTGGCCGTGATCGACACCACAACAGGCAGCGGTCTGTGTACCGACGACGAGCCGACAGCAGCCAGCTACACCGCAAATCTGCCCACTACAGGCGCAATCGGTGGCACATCGACCACTTCACAAATCCGCTTTAATCAGAACAGCAGCGGCGACTTTGCCGACGTATCGCTGGTCGTCGGCGGCTTTAACAACACCGTTGGCGAGTTCTTGCTGGTTCTCGAAGGCATGGCTGTCACCGAAGCCGATGGCGGTGGCGACCCCTTCTCGCTGCGCCTCACGCCCGGTCTGGTCGGGTCAGGTGTGCCGCTGACCGTCTATATGATCTCCATACCGGACACGCTCGACTCGCTCTTCTTTTTGACCGACGAGAATCTGAACGCGATCAACGATCAGCAGGGCAACGTCATGGGCTGCGATGACGCAGGCAATACGAACCTGTGCTACGGACAATCGACCAACCTGACTGGTTCGTCGGTGATGACCCGACAGGGCAATCTCGGCGGCTTCCAGCTAGACGCGATGATGACACTGCCGCTGCAACCCTACACAACGCTGAATTTCTTCGAGGAACAATTCTTCAACTACTTGATGACCAGCGCGGACGGCTCAACAGGTAACTACGTCGTAGCATTTCACGCCGCGACCAGCAACAATACCGTCGGCGGCACGACAACAGATGGTGGCAAAGGCGGCACAACGGTGCAGCCCACAGCCATCCCAACCACACCGCCCGTTGCTCAGAACGTTCCGCCAAGCGCACAAGGTGTCTCGGTGACCTGCCCCAATGGACAGCAGATCACCAACGGTGTCGAAATCACCATCAGTATGCGACCCGGATTCACGTATACGGCTACCGCGCTCGGCATCAACGGCTTCGACCCAATCCTTGCCGTGCGTGACCAGAGCGGCGTTGGCCTGTGCGAAGATGATGATCCAAACGCCATC
Organism: Anaerolineae bacterium; assembly: GCA_014379235.1. Taxonomy (GTDB): domain Bacteria; phylum Chloroflexota; class Anaerolineae; order Aggregatilineales; family Phototrophicaceae; genus JACMMD01. The sequence goes on along the minus strand of JACMMD010000127.1, from coordinate 3,586 downwards.
ACCTATACAGCTTCGCTGCCGACGACTGGCTTTGTCCCTTCATCTGCGCTGAACTCGCAAGTACCGTTCTTCCACAACTTCACCGACTTTGCCGAAATAGACATTATCGTCGGTGGCTTCAACGGCTCGGTTGGTCAATTCTTGCTGGTACTTGAGGGGATGGCCGTCACTCCGGCGGATGGTTCAGGGGCCGGTGCTGGCGATCCGTTCTCGGTGCGCGTTACGCCCAACATGATCGCCTCTGGTATCCCGCTGACCACTTACATGATCTCCACAATCACGACCCTTGACCCGTTTCTCCAGCGTGTAGATAGCAGCAACTCGGTGCTGACCGACAACAGCGGTTCGCCTATCCAGTGTGATGACGCGGGCAATGCCGCGCTGTGTTGGGGATCGTCCTCGAACCTGTCCGGTTCGTATATCAGCCAACGGACAGGCCGCCAGCTTCCCGGCTTCCAGTACGACGCCATGTTGACAACGCCGCTCAACGAGTTCGCCAGTCTCAACTTCAACAGCGGCGAGGAATTCGGCGTCAACTACTTGATGACCAGCTATCAGCAGGGCAGCACAGGCGAGTATCTCGTCGCCTTCCATATGGGCATTGCGAACGCCAGCGGCAGCGCCGCAAACGCCTAACAGCATATATCGTAGGGGCAAGTCTGAGACCTGCCCCTACAACACTTCTATCCCTTCATCCAACACCACAAAATCCGCCCCATCCGCGAAGCGCAAACGCTGTCCGCTTTGAGCATCATACATGCCAGCGATCAGCGTAGCCGGGCCGGGAACAGTCGCCCCGTTAAACTGGAGTTCATGCCCGTCGGTGATGTACTCGCCATCGCGCCAACCCGTCGTCGGGCGCACCCCACCATTCGGCAGCGAATCGCTCTGCGCGATCACCTGACCGTCCGCACTGACCAACTGCACGAACACCGTGTAACTGGTTTCCGCCGCCGCCGAAGCCCGCCAGATCAACGTCACAGGCACAGGCGCATCCCGGCGGAAACTTTCGCTTTCGAGCGTGAAGCCAGTTAACACACCGATTGACGGCAGTTCGGCATCGACAGGCGTTGCAAACACAGGCGGCTCGAACTGCGCCGGAATGTGATGCATGTCGTAGCGTCCTATAATCGTTCCATCGGGCAGTGTCAGCAGCGCAACGCCGCTCTCAGCGTCCGGTGGAATACGAATCTCGCGCCAATCCAGCGTCACGTCATCATGCGAAGTCAAGTTCGCGGGGACAGTCACGCGCCATGCTTCATTCGCGCCGATGAGCGTCAGATCAGGCAGCGCATCCGTGCCTTCCCACAGCAGCGAAAGCCGCAGCACATCGCCATTAAACGTTGAGATCGGCGCGTTCGCCCCCTGTTCGATGGCCAACAACGTCAAGTCATCGCTGATGGGCAAATTAACGCGCTCTGCAAGCTGCGTCTCGCGTCCGGTTTCGAGCCACTCCGCGCCGCCAACCGTCGTCCACATTCCGAGCGAATAATCTTTACCAACGCCAGTGTCACTTCGAACAGGGTCATAGCCTGACGGCGCAAACTGCTCGTCGTAGATACGCAGCAAAATTTCGTAGTCACCCGGCGGCGCGCCATACGGCAGCCGCAGCAGCGGATAGGCGTTAACCATTCCCCCCCAAGGCCACATCCAAGTCATGTTGTTAAGATCAGATGTGACCTGCTGGGCAGTCGTCGCAAACACCGCATCGACCTGTGCGACTTCCCAACCGAGGCTGTTACGGGCGATCAACGCCGCTTTCAGATCGGCATCGGTATCGCGCAAAAGCTGCAACCCAATCGGCAGGCACAACCCTTGATCGACGCGCATCGACGGCATTTGCTCGAGTTCATATATCCGTGCCAGCGGCGCGTTTGCATCCTCGAAAACGATGTCGGTCTGCTGCATCACCGGATCGATAAGCTGCGGTTCTCGATAATGTAGGCTGGACATGCCATAGGTGGTGAACTCGGTTGGCAGGCGCGTCGTACCTCTACCCAACAAGCAAGTCACCATCCCGCGATAATCCGCCCGCTGCGTGAACCAGATATTCAGGTCAACATCGCCGCTTTGGGGCAGATCTATCCAAAGCATGCCGCTATGTGGACCTGTAACAGCACCTAAAGGCCGGCGGAAAGGATTAATGCCTTCGGGAAGGATCAGCAGCCGCGCTTGAACGCCAAGTCGATCCCAGTAGTAGCGAAGGTCATAGCGATCCGCATATGACCACGCCACTACTGTATCATCGGCGCTCAAGGTATCGGCGTAGTGCTGCACCATGCCGCGCACGTCGTCATGCTGATAGAGCGGGTTTTGCGCCAGAATCACCGCCAACGCGAACGATCCCACGAACACGCCTGCCGCCGCGTATTGCAGCAGTGCAGGCAGCGAAGCTATACCGGCCCCGATCAGCACTAGCAAAAGCGGCGCGGCCATCACTAGATAGCGTCCATGTAGTTCGTTGCCGAGCAGCGACAATCCCACTACCACGCCGCCGATCAGCAGTACCACATGCAGCACAAACCAGCCCACCGTCCAACGTTTCTGTAGTGTCGCGACGTGTCGCGCCCTAATTAGTGTCGCTAGAATACCGCTAACTGCCAGCACAAACAGCACGACGGAAAGCCCATTGATCGCAGCCTCCCGCCCGACCATCTCCCACGGCCCGGCCCAGAACGCTTGCCATAGACGGCTTAAGAATTCAGCATTCAACTGTGGACGGCGCACAAGCGCGCTGTTCGCCTCTAACAGTGACAGGAAACGCAGCAGTAGATACGGCAGCCACAGCATCCCGACGACAATTTGCCGCTCGACCCACCGCCCCGAGTTCGGACGCTGGAAGTCGCGGCGAATCAGCCACGCGCACAACGTCACCGCGTTCAGCCACAGCGCCGCCACTGGCCCCGTGTTATGCGCGTACAGCAGCGCTAATTCAGCCCCTAAAAGCGTCAGCCACACCCGTTTTGATTCGTGCCCACGTAGGAGTTCATGCCATGCCAGTGCCGCGATCAATACCAGCACAGCCAGGAGCGTATACATGCGCGCCTCTTGCGACGCCCACCACAACAGCGGCGAGAACGTTGTCAGCAGCGCCGCGTAGCGCCCTGCGTTTTCGCCAAAGGTTCGCCGTCCGAGTTGATAAGCTAGAGGCACAACCAACACACCGAAAGCCAGCGAAACCCAACGCAAACTCAATACACTATCGCCGGATAATCTGGTAAAACTATTGAGTAGCAAGTAGTATAAAGGGGGGTTGGTCGCGTCTGCGAACGCCGCCTCGATCAGCGTGGGACGGTTGGCAGCATAAGCTGACCAGCCTTCATCGAACCAGATACTCTGATTCTCTATTCCGTACAGCCGCACAGCAAACGCCGCCACTATCAGCGCGATCAGCAACCAGAAGGTACGGAATGCGGTTGGGGTTCGAGTTTGCTTGAACAAATGCTTATGCAGCGCCATGAGCGGGAGCTTAACACACCGTTGAATGACCCGTCAATCACATATAATTAAGATGCAAAACTCAGTAAGTGTTGCATAAACAAATTAACGTGTATTACAATAAGGATCGAAGCTCGGAATAATTTCT